>CALBLM010000191.1 GCA_937895695.1 uncultured Megasphaera sp. | reverse complement strand
CACAGCGTAAATACGCTCATCGCCCCGGCATAGATACCAACGGCCCCGCATTGGATAGCGGTCTTCAATTCTTGCCGTACAGCCTGCACATTTTTTTCAGTAATAATTCGCGGCGTCGCTACCCATAATTCGACTTCCCTTGCTTCTGCTATTTCAACGGCTTCTTCCCATTGCTTTAATACAAAGGGACGATGCGTATAGGATTCACCGCCAAAAATAATACGATATGCGCCGCCTCGTGCAGCCGCTGCTACACCCTCTAAGGTATCACAACGAACGACAACGCCCCTATTATCCAACGGCGAGAATGCTGTCTCATCAGGACTTACATAGGTATCTCGACCTGCTTGAGGGCGAACATATTCCTTCTCTATCATTTCCATCAGTCTCTCCACAGCTTGACGGCGCAATGTATTGAGAACGCTAGCAGGAATCATATAGCCTTTGGCCCACAGCGTAACATCTGCCAAGGTAAATATCGTATCACCCAAACGATTTAACTGTTCATACACCCATGTTTGATCTGCCGGACGCCGTTTTGCCGGTTCTACCGTATAATCCGATACCACTTCGGCCGTATGACCATTTTCATCCCAAATAGTCAAGCGCAATAGATGCTGCTCCGTAACATCTACATGACCATATATGGGAATACGGCGTGTCAAGTTATGTTGGTTGTTTTGGCGATCTTCTTTGCGAGATAAGCGATACAATGTACCGAGACACGCATCATGACGGCGCAACTGTAACGTAAACTGCCGCTTGTTAGTAAAAGATCCAATCGCATCCTGTATTTCATCTACGAATTCCTGTCCATCAGGGCTTATTATTTTAATCATATCACCTGCTGCTAATGGTTCATTGACGATAACATCTGCATGCGTACCTTGTACAGCTGTTACCTTGCCAACCTGATGCCCTTGATTCCCGCTATTCGTTTGCGTAATCATTGTTCTGTCAATCGTACCCGTTAAAAAATCATGCTGGTATGTCCGATTAAAACTTTCTGCTGTTTCTTCTTGAGATTGACGCAATGCCTTTTGCTGTTCTTGCGGTGAACGGCTGCAACTGTCTATCACGCGTCGGTATGCATCGACAACGGTATGAACATAGCCCGTTCCTTTCATACGACCTTCAATTTTAAATGATGAAACACCGGCATCCAGCAAAGTCTGTATATATTCTAAACTATTCAAGTCTTTGAGGCTCAACAGATACTGTTCTCCCTTTGTCAAAGCCTTTCCATCTTTTAGCAATGTATAGGGCAGACGGCATGGTTGTGCACAGGCACCGCGATTACCGCTGCGGCCGCCGATGAAACTGCTCATTAGACACTGTCCGGAATAGGACATGCAAGATGCACCATGAATAAACACTTCAATCGACATCGATGTGCGAGCACAAATGGAGCGAATTTCATCTAACGACACTTCCCGTGCCAATACGGCCTGCGTGAATCCCAACGATTCTAAAACTTTCACGCCTGCCAAGTCAGCAACGGCCATTTGTGTACTGCCGTGCAACGGTAAATTCGGTGCTACCTGCCTTGCCAGTACGGCTACTGCCATATCTTGTACAATAACTCCATCAACCTGTATGGCATCGAGCCTTTGCAAATACGCTGCTAATTCTTTTACTTCTTTATCAGCTATTAGAATATTGACTGTCACATATATTCTGATACCAAAGGCATGGGCCGTACGCACAGCTTTTTCCAACTCTTCATCTGAAAGATTGTGCGCAAATTTACGGGCATTAAACGCCTTACCGCCTAAATATATTGCATCTGCACCCGCATCAATCGCCGTCCATACCTGTGCCAATGACCCTGCCGGAGCCAATAATTCTGCCATTGTTTTTCCTCCGTTTGTATACATACTGATTCCATAATATCATTGTTATTATATCATAAATCAGACATAGGAAAAATAGGCGAACCAAGCATCACAAAAGGGAAACCGTATCCAGCGATTTCCCCTTTGCATCTATATCCTATATATATTCCAATAAATGTTCTTCCAAATAATTCGTATCAATTTTTCCTTGCTGAAAAGCAAAACTAGATAAGATATTCCACTGTAAATTGATATTGGTTTTAATCCCTTTAATTTGAAAATCTTCTAGGGCACACAACATCTTTTTAATGGCATCTTCTCTCGTTTTTCCATGTACAATGACTTTCGCAATCATCGAATCATAAAAAGGACTAATAACAGAACCTGCGGCTACACAGGAATCAATGCGAATCCCTTCGCCTTTCGGCGGATCGTATACGGTGATTTTTCCTGGGCTCGGCATAAATTTATTTCCCGGATCTTCGGCATTAATACGGCATTCAATTGCCCATCCTTGGAGATGAATATCTTCTTGTTTCCATGGCAATGGGGCTCCTTGGGCTACTAAAATCTGTGTTTTTACCAAATCCGTTCCGGTAACCATTTCCGTAACACCGTGTTCTACTTGAATTCGCGTATTCATTTCCATAAAATAGAAATTTTTATCTTGATCTACGATAAATTCAATCGTCCCGGCACCACAATAATGAACTGCCTTGGCTGCTGCTTTCGCCGCTTCACTCATAGCCTGTCTGGTTGTTTCATCCAAAATAGGTGATGGCGATTCTTCAATGACTTTTTGATGACGGCGTTGGGTTGAACAATCTCGTTCTCCTAAGGTAACTACATTGCCGTACGTGTCCGCCATAATTTGTATTTCTACATGATGAGCATGGTGCAAATATTTTTCTACATAGACACCGCCATTCCCGAAATTTTCTTCCGCTTCATG
>CALBLM010000190.1 GCA_937895695.1 uncultured Megasphaera sp. | reverse complement strand
CGTCCATCAGTAGTGGATGATTTGAAAGGCACCCCAACATTTGACAAAGAGCCTTTTTTCAATTAATTGTTTGCTTTTGCTTCTACTTTAGCTAACACATCATTAGCCATACGGGCTCTTCCTTTAATAATGGAATTGCCGTCTTTAATGGATTCCGGATAAAAGCTGCTCTTATATTTGCTTTTTTTCGTTCTTGTAACCATTTCTTTCAGCTGAATCGTTTGGTCATCGACGTTATACACATATTTGCAGTAATCCGTTGTATCTCCTGCAGTTTCCACTGTTTTAAAGGTCAATACTTTTCGCCCCATATCAAAGGTGATTTGAGCAGAACTCATATCAATAGCTATGTGCTTGTTGTACTGCCACATCGTGTCTTTAGCTGCAAATGCTGTCGCGGAAACGACCAAGGTCATAGCTAATGCCAATGCTATTTTTTTTATTTTCACGTCCATACACATCCTTTCTCTCTATTTTCTTATTATATCATGAATAAAACAAAAAAAGAAGTTTCATAAAAAAAACAAAAGAGCCTTCTGTCTACACAGAAAGCTCTTGTATTCGTATGGTGAGTAATCAATAAGCCGAGTTTTGTACTGCAAATGCAGTGACAATCATCTATCTAGACATACCATTGCTGGCATGTTCAAGCGACACAACCCGGAAGATCAGCGGGCCGCCTCATCCCTCCCCTATTCGGTCTTGCTCCAGATGGGGTTTACCTAGCCAGCATGTTACCATACTGCTGGTGCGCTCTTACCGCACCGTTCCACCCTTACCACTTGCGTGGCGGTACACATTTCTGTGGCACTATCCCTAGAGTTGCCTCCGCCGGACGTTATCCGGCATCTTGCCCTACGGAGCTCGGACTTTCCTCTAATGCAATACACTAGCGATTGTCTTTCATACTCACTATTTATATAGTATACGCCAAAATATCAATACTGTCAATAAATGTCTGTAAAGAGATCGTATCTGTCGCAACCTAACAAACAAAACAGCACCGTCCACATTATAAAGAATGTGACAACGGTGCTATTTTACTGGGTTTATTCTTCGTCTTCCGGCAAATCCGCATTATGATAAACATCCTGGACATCGTCGATTTCATCGAGAGCATCTACAAAACGTTCCATTTTTTCTGCATCTTCACCAGTTAATTTAATTGTATTTTCCGGTACCATCGTAATAGAAGCATGTTCAGTTTCAATACCTGCATCTGCTAATGCCTTTTCAACATCGTCAAAGGCTTCCGGCGTCGTAATGATTTCA
>CALBLM010000189.1 GCA_937895695.1 uncultured Megasphaera sp. | reverse complement strand
AACGTATTCTTATCGCAAATTACATAATTCAGTTCTGCATCATCGCCAATACTCGTATGCTGCATGACAATACTATTGCGAATGACTGCGTTTTTACCTACTTTTACTTTACGGAACAAGATAGAGTTTTCTACTCGTCCTTCAATAATACAGCCATTGGCAACCAACGAATTGCTAACATGGGATTCTTCCATGTATTTCGCCGGTGCTTCATCTTTGATTTTCGTATAGATATGCCGCTGTTTATCCATCAAGAACAAATCATGCCACGTTTTGGCATGCAATAAATCCATATTGACTTGGAAGTATGAAGCAATCGAATCAATCCGTTTGGCATATCCCTGGTAGTGGTAGCCAAACATTCGCAACCGTCCTACATTGCGTTTTAAAATATCCGTAATTAGATAATGGTATCCTTTCGCATAGGCTTTACGAATAGAATGCTGAAAAATCCGACTATCTATTAAAATGCCCCGCTGGTATAGATTTTCTCCTGCTTTAATCGATTCTCTCGATTCAATGTTGGTAATTCTGTCACGATCATTGACAGTAATGGCATAGCCGCTGCGATTCCAATCTTCTGTCTGTGTTTGGTAAATAATCGTTACATCAGCATTATGCTTACGATGAAAATGAAGGACTTCATCATAATCAATATTTTGCACCGTATCGCAGCCAGTTAATAGAATATACGGTTTGTCACCTCGTTCGACAAACAACAAATTATTATAATACGCTGCCACATCCCCTTCGACAGGATGCAATACTTCTTCTACCGAAGCCGGCAAATAAAACAAGCCGTCTCCTTTTCGCGCCAGTCCCCATTCTTTTCCCGATCGAATATGATCTAATACAGACCGCGATTGAGACGATAATAATAAGCCTACATTGGCAATGCCGGCGTTGACAATATTAGACAGGGTGAAATCAATCAAGCGAAACTTCCCGCCTATGGGAATCGTCGCCAACGGACGTTTTTCATTTAACTCACTCAGTACGGCATCATTTCTTAAATTAAGTAATGCAATGATATCACTGCTCATGGCTTATGCCTCCTTTTGGGCTTTACCCTTTTTCATTTCATCGTTGCGTCCCAACACAGCAACCGAACCGTCTTCATTATGCACAACAGCACCTTCATGAATCGTACACCGTTCTCCAATAATCGCCTTATCAACAACTGCATTTTTCTTGATAATAGTTCCGGGCATAATGACAGAATTGCTGACCTTAGCACCTTCTTCAATGGTTACATCATAAAAAATAACCGAATTAATTACGTTGCCCAATATCGCCGACCCTTCCGCAACCAGCGAGCTTTTAGCACTGCCATTGGGGCCAATGAAATGAGGCGGCATGCTCTGATTGGCAGAATAAATACGCCATTGCGGATTGTTCAAATCCAGCGGTGGTTCATCAGCAATTAAATCCATATTCGCCTGCCATAAGCTATCAATGGTACCAACATCTTTCCAATACCCTTCAAAGGGATAGGCATACAACGGTATGTTATCCTGAAGCATGGCAGGTATGACATTTTTTCCAAAATCATGTTCAGATGCCTCATCTTTCGCATCAGCTTTCAAATAGGATTCCAAGACAGCGCGATTAAAAATATAAATGCCCATGGATGCCAAATTGCTTTCCGGTTTTGCCGGCTTTTCCTGGAATTTATGAATCCGCATCGTATCATCAGCTACCATAATGCCAAATCGACTTGCTTCATCCCAGGGCACCCGAATCGTACCAATCGTAACTTTCGCATGGTGTTTTTTATGAAATGCCAGCATTTTAGCATAATCCATCGAATAAATATGGTCACCCGATAAAATAAGCACGTAATCATCA
>CALBLM010000188.1 GCA_937895695.1 uncultured Megasphaera sp. | reverse complement strand
TTCTTCAAGGAGAAGGAGCACATTGTGAATTTACAGGCGTTACGTTCGCTGGCAAGGGTCAATATTTGGATACGGGATCTAAAGTCGTACATAATGCACCGCATACGACGAGTAATATCAACTCAAAATCGATTAGTAAAAGCGGTGGCGTCTGCATTTACCGTGGCAGTGTTGTCATCAACGAAAAAGCCGAAGGCTCGAAAGCTAACGTCAGCTGTGAATCACTGATGCTGGATGAACAGTCCCAATCCGATACGATTCCGGCTATTGTTGTTAAAAATGATAACATTGACCTTGGCCATGAAGCCTCTATCGGCCGTATTTCTGATGATGCTATTTTCTACCTCATGAGCCGTGGTCTGAGTGAAGATGAAGCGAGAGCTATGTTGGTACGCGGTTTCGTAGAACCGGTTTCTAAAGCCTTACCGCTTGAATACGCTGTTGAAATGAATAACTTAATTAACCTTGAACTTAAAGGTTCATTGAAATAAGGGAGGAGGAATACGATGGCAACGAAAACAGTAAAAGAACAATATAACCAACTCCCGCGTCCGACATTCCATTGGATGAAAGTAAACTATTTGGAACTGGATTCTATGCAGGATGCGCCAATAAAAGCATATGAACCGCAGGAACGCCATGAAGGAAATGTTACTGTTTCCTTTAGCAAAGAAAATGTTATGCCAGATTTGGGCGATTTTCAGGGAGCCAATCTGGATGCACTGCACGCTGTTTTGACAGCTAGTGATTCATATTGTCATATTGATATAGGAGCACGGCAAAAAGGTGCTGTTTGGTTAGTATATACGGTAAGTGATACAATGCCGCAGATTCGCGGTCAGCTGAAAATTACAGCTGCTGCAGACAGCGATTTGACCGTATATTTGCTCTTTGAAGGCGGTGCGGCTGATGGCTTAGTTAATTTCCTCAGTTATGTCAAAACCGAAGACAATGCCCATGTCAAAATCAGCAAAGTACAGCTCCATGACAAAACGGTCCGTCATATAGAACACCGTTATGCCGATGCCGGTAAAGAAAGTACGGTCGATTACGTCAGTGCCGAAATTGGTGCCAAGACAACAGCTGTATATTATAAAACGGATTTAATGCATGACGAAAGCAATTTCAATAGTCAGGCGATGTATTTAGGTAATGACGACCAAGTTGTTGACTTTTCTTATTGGGTACCGACACAAGGTATCAAAACCAATACAGATATCGTAACGACTGGTGCCTTGTTGGATACGTCTAAGAAATTCTTCCGTGGTACCATTGATTTCTTGCGTGGTGGTAAGAAGGCCGTTGGTTCTGAATCGGATACATGTATTCTTCTCAGCCCTAAGGTACATTCCATTTCCGTACCTCTTCTGCTTTGCAAGGAAGACGATGTCGTCGGAAATCATGCGTCCAGTGCTGGACAGATTGATAAGGATAAACTCTTTTATCTCATGAGCCGTGGCTTTAGTGAAGCCGGTGCTCAGCTCATTATTGTAGAATCCAATATTCGCCCTGTCATTGATGCAATTGGTGATAAAGATTTAGAAAATAAAGCGCTTCAGGCTGTACGTGAAAAAATGCAGTCTTGCCGTCAGAAAGGTGATTGCCATGTTAAATGTACGAAAAGATTTCCCCATCTTGACTAAAGTCCATAACGGACATCAAATCGTTTACTTTGATAATGCCGCAACGACGCAGAAACCGTATCAGGTTATCCATGCAATTGTAGACTTGTTGGAACATCATAATGGCAATCCACATCGTGGTGCCCATGTGTTGAGTATTGAAGCCGGTGAACTCTATGATGAAGCTCGTGAAGCGGTCCGTAAATTTATCAACGCCGCATCGACTAAAGAAATCGTATTTGTACGTAATACGACAGAAGCATTAAACTTAATTGCCCGCAGCTATGCCGAACCGCGTCTGAAAAAGGGAGATAAAATTGTTATTCCTATTTCTGAACATCATTCCGACTTGGTTACATGGCAGCGTGTATGCCAAAAAACAGGTGCTGTATTGGAATACATGTATCTTGATGAAGAAGGTCACTTTACAGACGAAGATTTAGCAAAAATTGATGATAAAACAAAAATTGTTGCCTTTGCAGCTGTTAGCAATGTGTTTGGTATGAAACGTCCTGTCAAAGATATTGTCGCTAGAGCTCATGCTGTCGGTGCTATTGCGATTGTTGATGGTGCTCAGTCTACGCCGCATATGAAGACAGACGTACAGGACTTAGATTGTGATTTTTATGCGTTTTCCGGTCACAAGATGTGTGGTTCTGCTAGCACGGGCGTATTGTACGGTAAAGAAGCTATTTTGGAAGGGATGGAACCGTTCCTCTTAGGCGGCGATATGATCGAATATGTTAAAGAACAATCGACGACATTCAACGAACTACCCTTTAAATTTGAAGCTGGTTCACAAAACGTTGAAGGTGCCGTTGCCCTCCATGCTGCCATTGACTACTTGGAAGATTTGGGCATGGATAACATCGAAGCCCATGAAGATGCATTGACGCGCCGCTGCTTAGAAGGCATGAAAAAAATTCCGCACATCCATATTATTGGCAGTACCGATCCGGCAGAAAAGACGGGTGTTATTACGTTTACGATTGACGGTGTACATCCGCATGATGCAGCTACGATTTTGGATAGCTATGGCATTGCCATTCGTTCAGGTCATCACTGTGCCCAACCGTTAGGCGCCCATCTCCATGTAGAAGCTTCCAATCGTGCCAGCTTCTATATCTACAATACGTTGGAAGAAGTCGATTACTTCCTCGAAAAACTGCCGCTCGTTCGCAAACAGATGGGCTATAAAGACTAAAGGAGTTGTAACCAAACTATGGAAAACATGAACGAATTGTATTCCGATATTATTTTGGAACACAATCAGTGTCAGGAAAATAAACACCCCTTGGAACATGCCAATTTGCAGGAACATGGCCATAATCCGAGCTGCGGTGATGATATTACCTTGCAGGCCGATATTGAAGACGGTGTTATCAAAGATGCTGCTTATACGGGAAGCGGCTGTGCTATCAGCCAGGCATCTGCTGATATTATGATTGACCTCATCAAAGGTAAAACCGTCAAAGAAGCATTGCGTTTGGTCAATTTATTTCTCGATATGATTAAGCGGGAAGTAACCGATGACGACGAATTGGAAGATTTGGAAGATGCTATTGCACTTAAAAATATTTCCAATATGCCGGCTCGTGTTAAATGTGCCGTACTGGCATGGCATACGCTGAAAGAAGCCATCGAACGGGATAAAAACAAATAAAAAGCGGAGTACAGTTTGGTGAAAGAAATGGAGATGCCTAGGAGTTTATCATCTATACAACTAACACCAGTACTCATATATTAAAATGGGGCTGTAACAAAATGAGAAGGTTGAATTCATTTTGTTACAGCCCTTTTGTTATACATATTGTATATCGTTTGCAGCATTACCGTTTATTTTCTACAAACTTCCAACCAAAAACGAAACACTTATGTTACATGATACATAGATTCAAGATAAAGCATGAATGAATTTTTCTGCCAAGGAGGATATGTATCGATTTTTCATCCAAATGGCAGCCATACGAGTTGTCAGTTGTGGTTCCAAGATACGTTTTATGTGGAGGGTAGAATGCTCTCCTAACGTAAACGCAGAATAAGGAATCACGGCAATTCCCATGCCGGCATTGGCCCATAATAGTGCCGTGCGGGCATCATCACAGCGACAGAAAATATTGGGTGTAATATTATAAACGGCACAGGTTTCATGAATCAGCTGATCAAAGCGGCGGTAAATAATCAAAGGCTGCCCGGCTGTATCCGGCAATGTAATTTCTGTTTTATCGGGACACCAGTCCAGCTCATCAGATAAGGCCAGGATCATCGGATCCTCTTGCAGTAATTTGCAGTGCATAGATTCTTGATTAAATGGCGTACGTACGAGTCCTACTTCGATTAATCCTTTTTGCAGCAATTCGATAACTTTAAAGGTATTTCCTTCGTAGATTTCAAAGCGAATACCCCGGTATTGTTGATGAAATTGTGACATAGCCGGCTGCAGAATAATGCTGCCAGAAGAAGAAACAGTTCCGATACGCAGCGTACCGCGCAGGCCTTTTTTGAAGTCTGTGATTTCTCGTAAGGTAGAATCTGATAATGTGACAATCTGTTGTGCTCGGCGTAAAAGAATTTCTCCGGCATCCGTAAGCTGCACTTGACGCGGACCTCGTTTGAACAACTGGACGCCTAATTCTTCCTCCAAATTTTTCATTTGTTGGCTCAATGGTGGCTGTGCCATATGAAGCCGTCTGGCGGCAGCTGTAATTTGGCCTTCTTCGGCGATAGTAATAAAATATGTTAATTGGCGAATATCCATGATTTAAAATCCTTTCCAATAGGTATTACGTATATCATACCAATTATCCAGATATTTTCAATATGTATTCCAACGTGATATAATCAATTTGAAAATATAATTGAAAGGAGAAAAAAATGGAAACCGTACAGAAACATACCCCACGGGATGCGCATTTTTTTTTGGTTCTTTTTAAAACCACGTTCATTATCAGTGCTTTTACTGTAGGAGGAGGATATGTTATTATTCCCTTGTTAAAAGGAAAGTTTGTAGATGAATATCACTGGATTACAGATAAAGATGCCTTAGATATGGTTGCCATTGCGCAATCTATGCCCGGTGTGGTAGCCGCGAATTGCTCGATTATTTTAGGATATCGTATGGCTGGCATTTTGGGGACGATAACGGCTTTGGTTGCCACAGTGCTGCCTTGTTTGATTACGCTGACGATTATTTCATATTGTTACGATTTCTTTATCCAAAATGAATATATAAAAATGATACTTAAAGGCATGCAGTGCGGTGCGACAGCATTGATTGTCAATGTAGGCATTAATTTATTGGTAAAGCAATGCAAGAAAAAACTCATTCTGCCATTGCTTATTATAGCAGTCACTTTTATTGGCAGTGTATGGATGCAGTGGAATATTATGGAGTTAGTTCTTGCTGACGGCGTAATCGGATTCTTGTTTATGCGTGCTGTCAAGTATAATTAAGGAGGCATTGTCATGATTTATTGGCTGCTGTTTTGGGAATTTTGCAAAGTAGGCGTGTTTTGTGTTGGTGGCGGCTACGCATCCATGCCATTGATTCAAGCCTGTGTTGTTGACACGTATCATTGGCTGAGTATGAGTGAATTTATTGATATTTTTACGATTTCACAAATGACGCCCGGGCCGATTGGTATTAATGCGGCAACTTTTGCCGGAACCAAGATTGCCGGTATAGGCGGGGCTATTTGTGCTACGGTTGGATTTGTGACCCCTTCTTTACTGTTGGGCATTATATTAGCGCGTATTTTCTTGAAATATGGCGATATCGGAGCTATTCGTGGTATTTTAAATGGCCTGCGTCCGGCTGTTGTAGCTCTTATTTGCGCAGCTAGTCTTAGCTTTATTGTGCTGGCCCTATGGAATACCGAAGAAATACCGTCTGATTTGTCCCAGATTCATATTGGCGGCTTGTTGGTATTGGTATTGGCGTATGTTGCTATCCATCAAAAAATGGGTGTCATTCGCGTGTTGCTGGGGTCTGGTGTAGTAGGATTATTATTGGGACTAGCTGGTTTTATTTAGTCACAGGTATTTCCGTTTTATATTGTGATGGAATAGCTGCGATAAACTGGCTTGGCTGGCAGATATGGTTTCCTTCGTTACGATGCCAGCTCAGATATAATCTTTTTTTTGCACGGGTCATGGCGACATAAAATAACCGTTTTTCTTCATCCAATTCATGCTGGGATATGGTTCGTGATAAGGGAAATGTTCCTTCTTGCAGACATGCTAAAAAAACATAATCAAACTCCAGCCCCTTAGCCTGATGAATCGTAATAATCGGGATTTGGGGCTTTTTGGCGAGCAAACTATCTAATTCGCTATTGGATAATGACGTAAGTTGTAAAAAATCTGTCAACGCATCACGAGCATCTTGTCGGGGACGCGTATCGAGTTCTTGCGCCAGTCTATATAACTTACGGATATTATCAATGCGATTGATAGGCTGCCCTGATAGGGCTTGTTTTTCTTGCTGGGACGTATAATAGGCTTTGACTCCACCTTGCAGCATCACTTGGGTAATCATATCGCAAGGTCGCTTTTCATACGTTAGCATACGCAGCTCCTGTATGGTTTTGCGGATAGGGGAAAATAAAGACGAATACATTGCTATATAGGCGCGTCGCTGTGGAGTTTCTGGTATGATATGTGTTTGAAGGACATATCGCAGCAAGGCTGCTGTTGCCATAATATCATCGAAAGCATCATGGCTGGGTTTATCTTCTATAGAAAAATACTCACTGAGAAAACGCAAGGTATGGTTGCATAAATTGGGATAAAACCGACGAAATATATCTAGCGTATCGTAATAGGAAACCTCTTTAAGTGGTGGTTGGTGCAGACGACTCAGTTCACTATGAAGGATTTGTAAATCATATGTTACATTATGTCCGACGATCACAGAATTGTTGGCAAATTGCAAAAAAGCAGGTAATGCTTCTTGAGGAGGAATCCCTTGTTCTTGAAGTTTGGCGTCACTAATGTGATGAATATAATACGAATCTCCAACGCTGCGACTGGCATGGACATAGGTCATAAAGCGTTCTTTAACAAAACCTCGCCTATCCAAGCGAATGGCAGCAATTTGGATAATTTCATCATGTGTTGTATGAGTGCCTGTGCTTTCTACATCGAATACGACAACCTGTTCCTGTGATAAGGCAGATAGTAAATGCCCAAATGGATCATTCCATATAGCCGTTTCTGGATCTACAAAATCACAAAGGCTGATGCCGAGATTGCGATATGAAGGGCTTTCAATCGTTGCTAAGGTGCGTGGCCCAATTCGCTTGGCAAATCGCTTGACAATACGTTTTAAGCTAAGAGAATCATGTTTGTTAAGAAATAAGCGCAAAAACGCAATGACATCTTTACATTCCTGCCGTTTAAATAATTGAAATTGGTCAATCATGGTAAAGGGTACTCGGTTTTCTAAAGGAAGCCGTTCATTATGAGAACGAACACCGTTCCATATTTCTTTGTTATATCGGTTGGTTCGTGTCATAATACAAGCTTTGGTTTGTTCTTGAGGAGGCAATTTGGCAATTTCGCTGAAAATCCAACGGGCTTCGTCCATAAAATGGGAGCATTCCTTTACGACAATAGGAATATCTTGTTCATTAGAGGCAGCGACGCTGGCTGAGGGATAGAATTGACGAACGGTCGCGCCGAATACATGAGATAAATAGGCGGCAGAAGCTTTTAACAATAGCGGTGTAGAACGATAATTGATAGTAAAAGAAATACAGCGTGGCGAATAATCAGCCGTAAATTGACGTAAAATTAAATCAGGATACGATCCACGCCATTCGTATATTGTTTGAAAATAATCACCGCATAATAAAATAATCCGGCCAGGGAAAAGCAGTGACAACAGTTTATATTCTAGTTCGCTCGTGTCTTGCATTTCATCAATCGCGATATAACGAAACCGTTTCTGCCAGCGACGGCATATATCGGCATTGCACAACAAACGATAGGCCGACGTAATCAGGTCAGCAAAGTCAAACGCGTGGTTGTCATGAAGCATTTGTTCATAGTACTGAAATACTTGAAGTCCATGGATTGTAAGCCATTGTTCTAGATCACTGTCGACGGAATGATTATACGTAGTACAGAGCGTACGGACAGCGGCATCATCGTGTAAAAAAGAAGCAACGGTCTTTTCATACGATAGATTCTGTGAATTGGCAGTATGAAGAATATTATATTTTTTTATGATTTCAATAAAATTTTGTAATGTTTGTAAACGATGCTGACCAGATAGCGTTAGGGAATGCTGCATTAGGATATCGTTAATTATTTGTTTGCAGTCTTC
This sequence comes from uncultured Megasphaera sp., assembly GCA_937895695.1. Classification (GTDB taxonomy): domain Bacteria; phylum Bacillota; class Negativicutes; order Veillonellales; family Megasphaeraceae; genus Megasphaera. The sequence continues at coordinate 4,640 of CALBLM010000188.1, read as the reverse complement.
ATCATCATATACAATGCAGTCCATATAGGCATCGGACGAAGATTTTCCCTCTTCTTTAATTAACGAATAACAGAAACTGTGAATGGTCTTGACGACGACATCAAGACCTTTTTCGTGCGTCATGTCAATGATTTTATGTTTGAGTTCTTTACAAGCTCGATTGGTAAATGTCAGACACAGCAGTTGGGAAGCGGTGGCTGCGTGGGTATCTAAAATAACGGCAATGCGGCGGGCCAGTACACTGGTTTTTCCAGTACCGGCTGGCGCACTGAGTAATATATGATGTGTCAGATCCGTTACGACAGTTTGTTGTTGTGCGTTTAATCCTTGTAGCAGTATAGGATTCATTAGTCCATCTCCTTGCGTTTATTATTGTTAATCATATCATAGAATAGCTGAAAAAATGAGTATATTCAGCCAAAATCCGTCATATACAGAAAATTATTAGAAAATACAAGAGATAAATGAACAGAAAATTAAAATTAGATTAGAAATAGGTGTACGTAGTTTAAAATTTGATTAGAATTAAAAAAACATTCGTTATTATATGCTATGATGGCAGTAAAGAAGAAAGGAGGAGCAATGATATGGGGATACAGCAGCGTATTATGCTTTACGGCACGGCACGGGAAATGGTTCATACGATGATACAGTATGCAGTGGATTCCAAAAGCAGTGATATTCATGTAGAACCATTAGATGACAATGTGCGTATTCGTATGCGGCGCGATGGCGTATTGGTAACGGCTGCAATATTGGGAAAGGAAAAATTAGACACATTGACTGCGCGTATTAAAATTATGGCAAAATTGGATATTGCCAACAAACGGCTTCCTCAAGATGGACATTTTGTATGGCAGGAAACGAGTACACGCCATGTAGACATGCGAGTCAGCACAATGCCTACAATACGCGGTGAAAAGACTGTTATTCGGCTGTTGGATACAGGCGGTGTGTCACTGGAATTGGATGCATTGGGGATGGAGACATCAGTTGTAACCATGCTGCGGCGTCTTACACAGTGCAGCCAAGGATTGTTTGTATACAGCGGACCAACGGGCAGTGGAAAATCAACGACAATGTATGCTGCGTTACGGGAATTGCAGCACGATGCAATTAGCATTGCTACGCTAGAAGATCCGGTAGAATACAAAGTGAATGGATTGTGTCAAAGTCAAATTCAAATTAAGCAGGGATTGGCTTTCCAAAATGGCCTGCGGGCATTACTTAGGCAAGACCCAGATGTACTGGTTATTGGAGAAATTAGAGATGCCGAAACAGCTAGAATGGCTGTACGAGCTGCCTTGACAGGTCATGTTGTATTTAGCACGATTCATGCATCTCGTGCAGTAGATGTACCGACGCGATTGATGGATATGGGTGTGGAACCATATTTGATTGCAGATGCTCTTTTAGGAATGTCTTCGCAGCGATTGGCAAGAAGAGTATGTCCTTCTTGCCATCAGCATAAGATGAACGATATGGGTGCAGTAGGTAGACAATATTCTGGTTGTGAAGCATGCTATTATAGTGGCTATGTTGGCCGATTCAGTATCTGTGAAATTATTCCGGTGGGTACCCGTGTAAAACAAATGATTCGGAAAGGATGGCAGGGAGAAGAACTAGAACAAGCAGTACGTGAAGATGGAGCGATTTTGATGGAAACAGTGATTGCAGCAGCTTTGCGAAAAGGGGTAACGGATACAAACGAAATACATCGTATTTATGATGCAGGTATATGCTGATGAACTGGCATAGAATATTTGCTGCTGCTGTCAGCACTAGAGCTTCCGATATTCATTTGCAAGAAGGGCGATGTCTGTTTCTGCGGGCAGCTGGTGACTTATATTCATGGGGTAATATGGTTTTGGATGCAGATGAAATACGCCGCTTGTTGTTGAAAATAGGTTGGAGCGAACAGATGGGGGAATCTTCTTCATTCGGATTTTCGCATCAACAGATTCGTTGTCGATTGCAGGTTAGTAAAGAGTTTGCCGGTATACATGCTGTTATACGATTGTTATATCCGTTGGACACGCTGCCTGAAGATAGGGATAGCCTATTATTGCAGCAGCTGGCCCAGCTTTCTTCAGGACTGGTATTGTGTTGCGGACCTACAGGAAGCGGTAAAACGACGACATTATGGCGAATTTTACAACATATAAATCGGATGCGGGCGCATCATATTATTACATTAGAAGATCCAATTGAGTATGTCGTTTCTGGGAAAAAGGCATTAATTAGCCAGCGTGAACTTGGTGTTCATTTCCCTTCGTTTGCAGCGGGAATAAAGGAAGCATTGCGGCAAGATCCAGATATACTGCTTATTGGCGAAATGCGGGATCGAGAAACGATGGATGCGGCTATAACAGCAGCTGAAACGGGTCATCTTGTTTTTTCTACCTTACATACACCAACAGCAGTACAAGCTGTACGCCGTTTGACCGGAGCGTATGCGGGTACAGAACAAGATGAAATTCGTTGCCGTTTAGCTTTCATACTACAAGGAATTTTGGCGCAACAGCCCTATTATCAAGAAGGACAAATGCATATTATACGTGAAATCATCTTGCATACGCCGGCAGTAGCACAACTAATACGGAATGGCAAAGAACATCAACTACCAACGATAATGCAGACGCATACGGCAATGGGGATGAGAACCATGGAACAATCCTGGCAGGTATACAGGAGGAAGATATGAAGACATTTAGCATTCAAATTCAAGATAGAAATGGACAGATTCGGAAGTATGAAATTAAAGCACAACAGGAAGATACGATACGAGAACTCGCCAGACAACGTTCTTGGAAACTGATTGCTATCAATGAGAAAATAACGTTTCGGTGGAAACGATCTTCTGCATTGTCGTATACGATGCTGTCATTTTTATTTCGCCAGTTGCATACGATGATTCATACAGGGATTCCTTTTATAGATGCTTGGCGGCTTTTATTACAGGATATACAACCTCGAAGCAAACGGCTGCGTATGGAACGGGCAGCTGTATCCATGGAACGCGGTGCATCGCTTGCAGTGTCGATGGAACAAACGATGTTGTTTCCTGTTCTGGCCTGTCAAATGGTACAGGCTGGTGAACAAGGAGGGCAGCTGGAAGAAATTCTTCTTCTGTTAAGTGAATATTATGAATACGCGCAAAAACAACGGCAAATGCTGTTCAGTTCGTTAGCGTATCCTATTTTCCTGATTGTGTGTACATTTAGTTTATGTATAGGAGCTGTATGGTTTATTTTACCTGTTTTTGAATCTATGTTTGTGCAGATGGCACTGCCTTTGCCGCCGCCTACGCAATATTTATTGCATGCAGCTAGCAGTATACGAGCATATAGTTGGTGTATTGCGGTATGTATTGTATTCGTGATAGTAGGTATTCCGTTGCTATATAGATATCCGTCATGGGAACTTAAAATGGAAGAAATACTATTGCGAATTTCTTGGATACGGTCTTGGTGGTTGATGGTGTGTTGGCAGCGATTCAGCCAGGTATTGGCTATTCAATTGGGTAGTGGTATTCCGTTGCTTCAAGCGATGCAGGATACAGCAAAAATGATTCCTTCGCGCTGGTTTCGTCAGTGCATGAAAAGAACCGGATATCGGTTGGAAAATGGAACCGCATTTAGTTTGGCTGTACGGCAAGGGGGATTTGGTACCCCTTACATAGAGACTATGCTGCAAGTTAGTGAAATGACAGGCCGGTACGAAGAAAACCTAATGTCGATTGCGGCGTATTATCGGTGGCGTTTAGAACGTCGTGTAGCAGTGATGCAGCAATGTATGGGACCAGCTGTACTACTTGTTGCCGGTATAGGAATCGGTGTATTGGTACTTTGTTTATTATTGCCATTATTTGATATGGCAACGAGTATTGTTGAGTAAATTGAAGAAAGGAGCAGATACATGATGAATGTAATGCGACGGATGCAGTTTTTAAAAAAAGATAATAAGAAAAAACGAAATGGATTTACGTTATTGGAAATGCTGATTGTTGTTAGCATAATTTTAATTCTCAGTTCCATGGCTGTGCCACGATTTACGTCGGCAAGTAAACAAGCCAAAGTTGCTAAGATTCAAGCAGATTTGCATGTTATCAGTAATGCAGCTGCTTTATACGAAATTGATAATGGCAAGTATCCGACCACGGTTGCTGAATTAGCGACAAAAACCAAGGACAAACAGTATTTACAGGCAGAACCAAAGCTTCCTGATGATTCTTTATATACTATTGATGCAGAAGGCGTGGTTTCTGGTACGTATGAAGGTATTACATATGATTCGACGTCTCAGAAGACCGAAAAACAAAAATAATAAGATATTTCCTATTAAATGAAAGGAGCGGCAATGATGGAAACAGTACAGGAGATGGGTTGTTTATACTACATTTGGCTAGGAAGTCTGATGCTTTGCACAGTGCTTATTGTCTATACGGATATATCTTGGTATTGGATACCTGATACGGCAGTAGGTATGGTAGCTGTAAGTAATGGCATAGGATGGTTAGCTGGATTATTTCAACCGAACTATTGGCTAGGAATCATCATTGCTGCTTTTTTAGGAATTGCGTACCGATACTATCCTGACGGCATGGGTAGCGGTGACGTAAAGCTCACTGCTGCTTTATG
>CALBLM010000187.1 GCA_937895695.1 uncultured Megasphaera sp. | reverse complement strand
GTATCCATCAGCCACGCCATGCCGGCTGCTGCCCCCATAGAAGCTGTAATCGTCGCGCAAAAAGCTGACAATTTTGGCAAAAACGAATGGGCATAAATGGCAGTCATATGGGCTAATACAATGGCACGCAGCCTGTTTTCTGCCGATACGTGCATATAATCTGCCACTGCAACAACCGGCTGTGTCGCAGAAATCCCCTGATTGCCGGAGCCGGAATTGGTCATCGCCGGAAACGGTGCGCCGCCCATGCGGGCATCAGCAGCGCTGACCGTCCGAATTAACACTTGGGTCTGCAAATCGTTTCCTATCAAGCCTCTTTTCTGCTGTTTGGCCAAGGATGCCGCAATATGCAGGCCATATTTTCCCGTCAAACCTTCTTTAGACAGGCGGTCATTTAATTCTTCTGCTTTGTTCATAAACGCGATTTCTTCCAGCGGCACCTGTTCCGCAAAATCGACAATATCCGCAAGACACAGCGACTGCAGAAAGGCTGTTTTTTGCTGTCCGTTATCGCTGCTTGTTTCTTCTGCTTTAAAAATAGACACTCCGTCTTTTTCAATAGAAACGACATGCGTATGAGCATTGGCTACACATACTCTGACTGTATGGGACGCGCCTTTGACAGTCGCTTCTGAATACAAGACATACGGCACATCTTCAGCAATCTGTATCTCCACTTTTCCGGCATCAACCATTGCCGCACCTTTGTCCACTACTTCCTGCGATATGCCGGACAAAACCTGCAGGCCCTTGTCCGGATTGCCGCCAAGCGCACCGACTGCCGCCGCAATATACAAGCCCGGCCGTCCCGTACCGGGAACCATTACACCCATACCGTTCTTCATTAAATTGGCAGACACCCGTGCTGCAATGGACTGTACCGGTTCACCAAGACGGTGTGCAGCTGTTGCTGCCGCAAACGCCATCGATACCGGCTCCGTACACCCTGTAGCCGGAATGACATCCTGCTTTAGTATTTCAATCATCTGGTTCCATGCTGCATTAGCCATCATATTCTCACTTCTCCCCATCAAACTTATCACGTTTACTTTACTGTCACTCTTTACGAATACGGCTCAAA
>CALBLM010000186.1 GCA_937895695.1 uncultured Megasphaera sp. | reverse complement strand
GGATGTCCACAAGACCCCAACATTTATTATAGAACTGATTGTTCTCCATTTTATATAAGAGAACAATCTTTTTTTATTGTTGTAACTATCGGATATGGAATGTAATACAGCAAAAATGCCGCATGACAACATACGGCATTTTTGTTTTTATAAGCAACTTAATATATTAGCGGATAGATACATCTTCACCAGCCAAGATTTTTTTCATCGTACGAGCCGGGCACATTTTACCACACATCGTACAAGTTCCTTCACATTCTGGTTTGCTTGATTCATAATACCGACGTGCTTTTTCCGGATCAATCGATAAGGATATCATTTTATCAAAATCGACATCAACACGAGCTTTGCTCATCGCATCATCCCATTCCTGTGCACCCGGGATACCTTTTGCAAGATCCGCAGCATGGGCAGCGATGCGAGCCGCAATTATACCTTCCTTAACATCATTGACATCAGGAAGACGAAGATGTTCTGCCGGTGTAACATAACAAAGGAAATCAGCCCCGAAAGAACCAGCATTTGCCCCGCCAATAGCACTCGTAATGTGGTCATAACCCGGTGCAATATCTGTTACCAATGGTCCTAATACATAAAACGGTGCGCCATGGCAAAGGCGTTTTTCAATTTTCATATTAGCAGCAATTTCAGTCAGAACCATATGGCCCGGTCCTTCAATCATAACTTGTACATTGTGTTCCCAAGCCCGTTTCGTCAATTCACCAAGAGTAATCAATTCTTCAATTTGTGCAGCATCTGTCGAATCGTGTGTACACCCCGGACGACATGCATCACCAAGACTCAGCGTAACATCATATTTTTCACAAATATCCAATAAACGGTCATACTGTTCATAGAACGGATTTTCCTGATCATTCATTTCCATCCAGGCAAATAATAAAGAACCGCCACGGGATACAACATTTGTCAAACGAGGATTTCGTTTGATACGTTCTGCAGTCTTACGGTTCATACCGCAATGAATTGCCGTCTTCTGCGTGCTGTTCGACAACAGAGAAGAATTCATCTGCCGTAATATCTTTTAAATCTTTATCCAACATGCCAACAGCATCATACATCGGGACCGTGCCAATCATAGCCGTAGACATACCTACCAGTTTACGACGGAATTCCCGTGTTTTACCGAAATTGCTCAAATCCATAATGGCTTCGGCTTTCATGTTGATAGCATTCTGCACTTTTTCCAATTCTTCTTCATGATTATTATGTTCCGGAGAAACACCAAGATTAACATTAATCTTAGTACGGCAGTCTTGCCCAACAGCTTCTGGGGACAAGCTAGTATGCAGTTTATTTGCCGGAATAGCAATTTTGCCTTCGCCAACTAATTTTAACAACTTTTCCATTGGCATTTTTTCTTTTTCTGCAACAATTTTCATCTGCGGCGTAACAATCCCTTTACGGGCAGCATCCATCTGTGTTGTGTAATCCATGAGAATATCCTCCTAACCAAAAAACAACTACATGTTAAAAAGAACATAAAAAAAGCTCACCTTCGCAGGCAAGCTCCTATGATACGTCAGCTTCCCTCCGTCGGCATTATCCGAATCAGGTAAAAAAGGGACCAGTGCCAATCCAAACACTATCTCAGCCATATAGCGCCCCTAGCTTTATATTCTCTTTATATCTATTATAGTATATATCATATCATAATGCAACTTATATCATATGTCAGTTGTGAGCATCGAAAACAGACAAAATATATTTTTTTATATTCATTGCATAAAAAAGAAGGAAATCTCCCTTATCATGATGAATTCAGTATATAAAAGTATATGATACACACAAGGAGGCATGCATTATGAATCATACTACGCATACTGATACAGAAGAAACAAAAAAAATGATGGTCATTCAACCAGCCGTCCCGACAGATAAAATATCAGAAGATATGGAATCATCGGATATGGCATCGGATATGTACCAAAGAATTGTCGCCTTAATTAATAACTTTGAAGCCGATCTACCGGATACGCTTCAGGCCGGCGGCCGCCTCGTTTCTGCCGGCGACATTACATTCAGCATTCAAGACATTGGCTATTGGGATCCTAACTTAATTGTATTTTATGGAGAACTATCTGATGGCTCTTCTGTTGAATTGGTGCAACATATTTCACAATTAAACTTGCTGCTCGTCGCCGTTCCTCGACACGATGATCCCAAAACACCACGACGTATTATTGGATTTACCATCCAAGATGAACCACCTGCTGAAGAAGACAATTAACAAATTTATATATGCCCATCACCACAATCCCCTAGTCTTCCAAAAACTTTTGCGACACATGACAAGAATCGTAAACATTTCCAAGCGACCAATTAGCATGGACAAACAAAGAATGCTTTTTGAAAAAATGGAAAGTTCTGCATACGTACAAGTCGCACCCGTAATTCCAAAAGCCGGGCCGATACATCCCATCGTACTAATGCTGATGCCGATTGCATCAAATACGGGAATATTATCCCAAGTGAGCAAGAATGCCCATAAAACAATAAATGCTATGTATAAAAAGAAAAACTGACTCGTACGTATGACAGTATCCATACTAACAGACTGGCCATTCATTTTGAATTGAACGACCATGCGTGGATGAATTGTACGAGATACGGTTGCCCAAATAGCTTTGCACAAAATAACTAGCCGTGATACTTTAATTCCTGCTGCCGTAGAACCGGCACAGCCGCCGCTAAGCATGAGAAGCATAAGAATTCCCTTGGAAAAGGTAGGCCATTGATCATAATCAGCTGATACAAATCCTGTCGTCGCAATCGATGCAGCTTGAAATGACGCAAACCGCAATGCTTGGTTCCAAGGCGCACTAAAAGCACTCATCAAGTTTAAGCCAATGCAGACTGTAGCTATCAATAATATCCACAAATAGGCTTTAAATTCTGTATTTCCTTTTAACACATGAAATCCCTTTTGATACACTTGATAATATAAGCCAAAGTTACCACCAGCTAATATCATAAAAAAGGTCATCCAACCTTCCACAAAGGGATTGTCAAAATGAGCTGCACTATTGTTATACGTTGAAAAGCCACCGGCAGAAATCGTTGATAACGCATGATTCACAGCACTAATACCGTCCATGCCGCAAAGTAAAAATATTCCTAATGAAATCAGCGTAAATATCATATACATACGAAATAATACACTTGTCATCTCATGTAATCGTGGTAGCACCCGTTCTTTCG
>CALBLM010000185.1 GCA_937895695.1 uncultured Megasphaera sp. | reverse complement strand
CCGGAAGATACGACAGGAACCTTGCAGAACATATTAAATGCATACAGCCAGCGCAGCGTTTCCGTTGACGAATTATCCAAGCTTATTGCCGACGTGACAGAATACTACCGCACACAGGGCTATACCGTGCCACAGGCAGTCATTCCGCCGCAGGAAGTAGAAAACGGCATACTGAAGATTCATGTCTATACAGCCAAGTACGATACGATTGACTTGGTCAAAAATGAATCGGATGTCAAAGAAAGTGTACTACAGCGGTATATCCATAGCTTGAAACCCGGCGAAACGATCAAAGACAAGACGCTGGAATTAGCCATGAACAACCTCAATGATTTGCCGGCTGTCACGGCACGGGCTGTCTTGGCACCGGGCGCGCAAGACGGCACGACGAAACTGGGTATCGAAGTCCTGCGGCGGCCCGTATGGAATAACTACGTATTCTTCGATAACGGCGGCGGCTATTACTCCGGCAAATACCGCTACGGATTTCATACAGAAATCAACAACCCGGCTCATCTGGGTGACAAAGTCATCCTCAGCGGCATGCTGACCAGCCATGATGTCAAAAACTACAGCGTGCGTTATGAACTGCCCGTAGGCAGTGACGGCACGCGCTGGGGTATTGGCTGGAACCAGTCGAGCTACGAACTGCATACCAACAATCTCTATGATTCACTGGGACAGTCGCGGGGCATCAGCTGGTACGGCCTGACGCCGCTGTATCGCGATAGACTAAACAGACTGACCCTGCTCTATGGCTATGATTATCGTCGCATCCGGGACAGACTGCATTTCCCAATCTTTTTCGGAATGGAAAACGTTACGGACAAGACCGGCAACGTTTGGCATATCGGCATCGGCGGCAGCCAATACTATCCCAACCAGTTTACCCAATATGACCTCATCTATTGGCAGGGCCGGATACATACAGACGACCATATGGGCAGTCAGACGGCTTATGACGGGACATATCACAAACTGACTGGCGATTTGCTGAGCGTATGGTACGACGGCCCGTGGAATTACCGTATCAACGCCAGCGGCCAGCTGGCCAACCGGTCCCTCGACGGCAGTGAACAATTTTATTTGGGCGGCATGAACGGCGTGCGTGCCTATGGAGCCAGCGACGGCTACGGCGACGCAGGCTATTTGGTCAGCGGCGAAATCCGCCGTCAGACAGGTATCAAAAACTTGGAAGCGGCCGTATTCGTCGATACAGCA
>CALBLM010000184.1 GCA_937895695.1 uncultured Megasphaera sp. | reverse complement strand
ATTAGCCGGTGTCAAACCAATTCCGGCAGATATTGTTGTTACGACCAATGGCGGCTATCCGTTGGATCAAAATATCTACCAATCTGTAAAAGGTATGACCGCAGCGGAAGCGACCTGTAAAGACGGCGGTGTTATTATTGATGTATCCGCTTGCTCTGATGGCCACGGCGGCGATGTTTTCTACAATACACTGAAAGATGCTACAGATGTACAGAAGGCTATGGATGAAATCTTAGCCCGCAAACGAGATGAAACCATTTTTGACCAGTGGGAATCGCAAATCTTGTTTCGCATGCTTTTAAAATATACCATTATCATGGTGACGAAGGCACCACAGCAGACTGTAGAAGATATGCATTTAAAATATGCGAAGGACATTCATGAAGCCTTAGCAATGGCGCAGGATATTATGAAGAAAAAAGGCGTAACAGAACCGAAAGTTACGGTTATTCCGGACGGTGTGTCTGTTATTATTAAATAAGTATAGCATATATATACTATGAACTATAAGTAAAAGAGGGGCTGTCGTTTTATGCGACATCCCTCTTTTTGCTTGTATTCCCCGGCGTTTTACCTTATAATAAGGCTAATTTAGAAATGGGGGATGTATCATTTTGGAATCATTAGAAGCAACGATGTTGTTTGATGTAGGTATGATTGCGCAGGTTATATTGCTTGATTTAGCATTAGGCGGCGATAACTCGATTGTTATTGGTATGGCAGCTAAAAATTTACCGGCACATTTACAGAAAAAGGCCATTTTATATGGGACAGGGGGCGCCATTCTCTTACGATTTATCATGGCGTTTATTGTTTCTTGGCTATTTCACGTGCCTTTTTTAAAAACAGTCGGAGCTTTACTTTTGCTATATATAGGTATTAAATTGATTGGTTCGACAGAGGATGCGAGTGAAGAAAATATTCATGTCGAAGCTAAAGAAACATTGTGGCCGGCGGTGCGGACAATTATGATGGCTGACGCACTCATGAGTTTAGATAATGTATTGGCAATTGTAGGAGCTACCAACAATCATTGGGGATTACTCATGATGGGGATGTTGATATCCGTACCAATTATTATCTTTGGAAGTACCGTCGTAGCTAAGGTAATGAATAAATTTCCTATTCTTGTCTATGTTGGTGGAGCTATTTTAGGATGGGCAGCCGGTGGGATGGTTGTATCGGATCATTACTTAGCGCAATATCTTACTATGGCTGCAAATCATCCGCAGGAAATTAAAATTGCCTTGCTTTGTATTACTGTAGTTGGGGGATTTGTGTGGAAGCGGATTCATCAGCCGAAAGCTGCATAACCCATGAAAAAATAAGACAGTGATGAAACTATGTAGAACCCTTTATGTGTTGGTATAACATATGAAGGGTTTTATTCTATGTGATGACTGTGTTTTTTGATGGAATAGTAAAAAATAGATTTTTTTAAAAAAGTTGCAAAAATTTTGTTGACTTTTGGTTGAAATATGGTATTATATAGAAGTCGGTTGACGGGGCGTAGCGCAGTTTGGTAGCGCGCTTGGTTCGGGACTAAGAGGTCGCAGGTTCGAATCCTGTCGCCCCGACCACATTTACACATTGGATGTTCATCCCGAGGACATCACAAACTGAATAGCGAAACAATGTGTAAGCCATGGAGAGCTGTCCGAGCGGCTGAAGGAGCATGATTGGAAATCATGTATAGGGCTAACGCTCTATCGTGGGTTCAAATCCCACGCTCTCCGCCATATAAATGTAGAGAGAACCTACTTCGGTAGGTTCTTTTTTTTGCATTGATATATATTGGAAAATCATAGAAAATTTTATATACATAGAAAAATACTTGAAAAAATTATTTTAAAATAACGAATATATTTAAAAATATCTACAAAAAGGTTGACAACCAAAATAAATGATGGTAAGCTTATCTCAACAACTTGATATGATTGCAATGAAGAGAAGAGTAAGCGAGAGAAATTGTTTCAGAGAAGTCCTGGTTGGTGAAAAGGATACAATGTATTTCGCAGAAGATGGACTCTGAGCAGATGGGTCGAATCGTTAGACCGTCCGGGCGCGCCCGTTATAGTGCTAAGGTATTAAGAGCAGATTTGCTTGCGTACCTGAAGAGGCTGAATTTGTGAAAATTTGGTGAATATGGGTGGTATCACGGTGCTTCCGTCCCTTACATGGGGGATGGAAGCTTTTTTTGCAATGATTTCAAGGCAGTGTATATTATTTTTAATTATGGCAGGAGGTTGTGTAGTAATGAATGATGAGAACAGGGGGAAAATTCGTTTTCAAGATATCCTTATTTTAGGATTTGCTTTTTTTGCTACGTATTTTGGTGCGGGTAACTTAATTTTTCCGCCGCAGTTAGGACTCAATAGCGGCAGTGATTTTGTATCCGGGTTGATTGGACTTACGCTTTCTGGTATTTTTCTTCCGATTTTTACATTAGTTATTATTGGTTTAAATGGCGATGTCCATAGCATTACAAATCGTGTAGGCAAATATACATACAATATTTTGTTAGCTGCTTTAATGGTAGTATGTACCTTTGTGTCTATTCCTAGAACTTGTGCGACAGCGATTCAATTGGGAATTCAAGGAAATGTCCCAGCAGCTCCGTTTATCCCGCTAGTTATTGTATATTTTATTCTTTCCTTTTTCTTTGCGTATGATCAAAACAACGTTATGGATCGAATGGGGAAATATTTGACGCCATTACTTGCTTTAATTTTGGTTATCGTAGCCTTTATGGGAATTTTTAATCCCTTAGGTACACCAACTACGCCGTCTGTTCCGCAGCCTTTTGTGAATGCCTTTTTAGGCGGGTATAATACGGGTGATGTATTAGTAAGCTTTATTATGGCAACAGTATTTATTAAGGCGATTTATGCAAAAGGTTATGTGCAGATTAAAGAACGCAATAAGACATTAACCTATTGCGGCATTGTAGCGTTTGTTCTGTTGTTAATTATATATGGCAGCTTGTTATATATGGGTGCTTGTGTCAGTGCTGAGTATCCGCAGAATATAGGGCGTGCAGAACTTTTAGTAGCGATTATTCAACGTGTCGGCGGCGCTGTTATGCTGCCGATGGGGATAGCCGTTGTATTAGCTTGTTTAACAACGGCGATTGGACAGATTTCTGCTGTATCGGAATTTGTAAATACTGTAAGTAAAGGAAAAATTTCCTATAAGGTAGTTGCTGTTATTTGCTGTATATTATCGGCCTTGACGGCTCTCTTAGGCGTCGATGGCATTGTTACCTACATTGGTTGGATATTTGGTGTATGCTATCCGCCGTGCCTGGCATTAATGGTCTTAGGTATTATTGGCAAAGCCGTTACCACAAATGGTGGTCATAAGGGCGCTGTATATTTGGTTACGATATATGCATTGCTTGAATCCCTGCCGGGATTAAGCAGTTTGGCCTTTGCCAAAGCCATTGTTACGATGGTTCCGCTTTCATCGTATGGATTTGGCTGGGTTCCTGTATTTATTGTTGGGTTTGTTGGCGGCTTAATTATTGGAAAAATATATGACCGTACGCAAGCCGATGTACCAGCATACAAATAAAGAAAGCATGGGGTTGTTGCTGTAAAACGATATTTTAAATTTTCATATCCAACGTAACACTTAGGTTGACATCATGAGCTAGTAATGATATAATGTTTTTTGTTGAAAATAAAGCAGAAGCTATCCGCTTCTCACCTTACATGGCTTCGATGTTACTAAGGTTTATGACGGAAACGTGCGAGCGGATAGCCTATGCTATCCGTTCTTTTTTATGGAGGTGAAAGACAATTAGTAAGGAATTACGTGTCAACGATCAAATTAGAGCCCGTGAAGTCCGCGTGGTCAGTGATTCTAATGAACAACTTGGTGTTATGTCTTTGCGTTCGGCTCGTCAAATCGCAGATGAACGTCATA
>CALBLM010000183.1 GCA_937895695.1 uncultured Megasphaera sp. | reverse complement strand
GGCATAGTAAACAAAGAAGAACATCTATTTAGCAAGTTTCTTTTTAAATGGATTGAAGAATATAAATTACAGCTTTTTAATTGGGATTTAAATCTCTGATAAGCAAGGTCGTCGTCATCGGCTCATGGACCGATACATAGACGAGCCCGTTGTCATTGAGAAAAAACCATACCACAAAATAGGTATCGCCATTAGGCTGACTGAGCAAATATATCATGTGCGGATCTTGAAATACTCCGACCTTTGTTTTTAACCACGAAAACTGTCTCATTGCCAAAACTCCTTTACCATACGATTGGGAATGATACCCTTATGTATATAAGAGACAGGTTTTGAGAAAAACGCACCTTTTTAGATACTTTTTTATTTTTTAAATACAGTTCATACTACAAGATGAATTAAACCCATGGCTGTACGTAGCAATCATACGGTCATGGGTTTAATAGCTTATTCTATATGATATTCATGATACAGTTTTTCTCTTACATCTTCTCGTTCTTCTTTTCGTTATTCTAAGCTCCATTTTTCCAGTTCTGCACACATAATGGCCACCTCCTCTGGATTATTTTTATACCGATATACAACTTCTTTCAGCACATCAAGTTTCATATTGTCTGCCGTATCACAATGAAAATCATTCATCAAATCTTTATAACGCATCACACGTATCCAATACGATATAGGCACAGTATACCATACAAAGATGAAAAATAAAGTAATCCAATAACCCCCCATGAGTCTCTAACTCATAGGAGGCTGTATATGTTATATCCTGTTTTTATATATTTTTTTATTTCTTATCTTTCTTTTCTTATCTCTTCTTATCTATAAAGGTAACGCGTTACATCGAAAAATCAGTACTGCTGAAAACGGCTATTTTACTGAGTTTATACGTTTTTTCATGTCTATATTTTATTCATTAGTTCAAGTAAATCAATATTTTTCAGTAGCAACAGTCTTTATAACCTCCTTATAAAAATATTTTTTTGAAAAACCAAGTTCATGTACTTCATAAAGATGCTCATCATTATATTTTCGTAAAACAGCTAAGTTCAATTTCAAAGCATCTCAATTCGTCCATATCTTTGCAGCATCAAAAGTTTCCAACAGAATCCCCCCTCGCATCTATGATATTTAATAGATTTTGATACGAATCTACTTGTTCATATACGACGTCAGCTGTTGATATTTCATTAAACAGTTTTTTTGCACATTGTATCTTTGCTTGTTCAATAGGACGCAAATCCATACTGCTCATGGAACCTTTCGTTTCAGCAATAAAATAAATATGCTTGACTGTTTCTTTTTTTA
This sequence comes from uncultured Megasphaera sp., assembly GCA_937895695.1. Lineage (GTDB taxonomy): Bacteria > Bacillota > Negativicutes > Veillonellales > Megasphaeraceae > Megasphaera. The sequence continues at coordinate 1,138 of CALBLM010000183.1, read as the reverse complement.
AGGCAATAGCCCAATCGGGCGCATAGTTTCCTACAGGTGTCGGTATCTGAAATCCTCGTGGCAATTTAGCATAAACGATGACTTTGTCATCGACATCCATGTCTTCTGCAAATCTTCGTTCTACCGATTTTTCGGCAGAACCATCAGCAAAGACATAATCTTGTACATTTTTCTTTGCTTTATACGCTTTTGAAAAATCTTTATTTTTCTCTGCCGTAAAAATTTCAGAATTATATGTCCTATCTGTTTGATTATATGTAATATCTGCAACAATCATTGTTGCCTTTTCCTCATTAATCAGTTTGATAACTTTGGTAATAAACTCTTCCGGATTTTGTCGATACATGGAAAATTTTACTGGCAATATTCCTTTTAAAATACGGACAACAGTCCGTCGCGTAAGATGTGTACCTGCACTAATCTTACCAATCAAATCATATTTAATTTGGCTAGCTATAGCGGAAGCTAATCTAGTATGTTCAGTTTCTTTAATAACAAAACTAGAGCCGGATTGTAACAATGTCTCAGACCAATCATCGCCCTGAACGCCCTTGGTTACAGTGTACTGCAAATTAGATACAAAGAGTTTTTCATCAATATGTTGGATAGCTTTTTGTACCAATTCATCGCTGTCAAAATGAACCGTATAGGAATATATGTGATTAATGTAGTTCCAAAGTGTCTGAAATTCTTTCTTGTAGAAATTATCATTCAATTTATTTTCCTGAATCTTTGTCACATGACCATCTTCAATCATGCCATCTAAGGCGTGTTCATCAAAGATAGCCTGTACCAGTGCATGAATACCTTGCCTAAGCTGTTGAATTTTAGTTGGCAATGGCTTTAGTGTGTTATTTTCTGCATCAGTTCGATACGCATCCGTTACTTGTCCATCTTCATTGATATATTGATTGGTTGCTAAATAAAAATAGATTGTCTGGGCTTGTTCTTTCGTAATCGCAAACGTATTACTACCAATATGCAACCGTTTTCCTTTGAAGTAATCCATCGTAATTTTCGTCGGACGTTCATATAAATCATCGCGAATTGAATCCTGCAAGGAAGCAACAAAGTCCTTATAGCCTTCACCGGCAATAACCGTCAACTTGTTTATATTCTGCACTTCTGCTCCCAAAAT
>CALBLM010000182.1 GCA_937895695.1 uncultured Megasphaera sp. | reverse complement strand
TGTATGGTTTCCACAATACCCCTCCTTAATCCTGAATTACTTTCGGAACCTTAAAGTAGCCGTTTTCCGGTTCCGGCGCATTCTGTAACGCTTTTTCATTCGATAAGGATGGCTGCGGTACATCATCACGCATTACATTGGACATCGATACAGCATGAGCCGTCGGCTTTACATCCGTAATATCTACTTGGCTCATCAAATCCATATACGACAAAATGTCATTCAGCTGTTTCCCAACCGATTCAATCTGATCGTCTTTGATTTCCAATCGGGACAACAGTGCGATTTTCTTTATTTCTTCAGCACTGATTTTCATAGAGACACTCCTCGCAGAAAAAAATTTTAATACTTATTTACAATACGTAATTATATCATAGGATTGCTAGAAAATCATCTTATTTAAAAAATATTAGGGGATATGCAGTTTTATAGGAAATTTTTCGAATGAAATATGGCTGATATAGTATTATGGTATAATAAAAATGATTACTATTGAATACCATGCGACTCGTAAAATCAATACTGTAAACCTTGCACGATACACACGTTATTTTATTACAAAAAAATAAGGGGCTGTAACAAAATGAGTGAAAATGCTCATTTTGTTACAGCCCCTTTACATTTATCTGGTTGTATACAACATATCCGTCAGTGTCCCAAAGGATCTGGTCCATATTGATTCGATCCGTCTGTTCCTTTTTTGAATAGCAACAGTAACGATATAATCATTCCTATTACAGGCGTACCCATGAGCAACACATAATATCCTGAATGGTTCAAATCATGACACCTTCGAATCGATAACATGGTTCCCGATATAATCAACGGAATACATAAAATAATACCGATAGCCATCAACGAGGTATTTTCCATTGCCGAGGGTATCCCTGTGCAAATCATAAAAATAAAAGATATAATACAACCACGCAAAACATATCGTTTGCGATTCAAGCGTCCTTTCGTTTTAAAAAACATTTCCCCAATACCCGTATCTTCAACATAATTGTTCAAATGCATGGACTGATTCTGTGTCGTGCTAAGGCTATCGTTCTGTTCAGATACTGAGTCTTTGATTTCGTTATGATTAGGCGTATGTACTACCTGAGCCGATAATTTAGCTCCGCAAGATGGGCAAAATTCTGCTCCTTGTGGAATAGGCGTACCGCATTGTGAACAAAATTTATTCACACTCCATTCATCCTCCTTTTCATTTTACAATCATTGTTTAACATTCATCAACGAATAGATTATATGCATTATTAACTATAATAAATAATTATATTATATACGTATCGCGAACCACAGCGTATATCTGCCCATAGATAGAATCAGGATCCACCAACATAATTCGACTGCCATCGATAGAAACTCCAATCGCTCCTTTAGAGGCCATATAATATTGATGTGTTTCAGAACTTCCATCCGGATACACACTGATTATTTCTGCTCGGAAACTATATGCTCCTGCTTCCCGCATCATACGCATCATAGCATATGTAGGCCTGTCAAATTGTAACGTACCTCCTTTTAGATAGTATTGCGTATCACCATCTGATGCAATCCATGTGTCTTCCATCGGAACGGCTTCAGCCGCATATGTAAGAGGAATAAAATGATATGTTGGCAATACCATTCCATCAACCCCAAAGAAAACACCCATTCCTAATGTGCAAGTTAATGCCAATTTTTTCCATGTTTTCATGTTAAAATCTCCTTTATACATTGATGTATTAATAATTAAATTACTAATTAAAAAACAATATTTTTTGAATCCATATCTTGTTTCAAGCTGTCAGCAGAGGTCAATGCTAAATTAACAATATTAACATTTTGTTGTTCCTTTAAATACGCCTGATAATGAGAGGGATTTCTTCCTTGAGCAGAAGTTAACATGCCCGGTACAATATTGCCGTCAGCATCTATATCATATAACGAATATACTGAGAATGTATGAATGCCATTATGCCAATATCCCAATGCCCTATCGTTATTCGCTTGATCATTTTTTATATGAAGCGTTAGTATGACCGGACTATATACATTTCCCCATTTATTGTTTCTTAGATTTAACAATTCTCGTTTGTAATCCAGTATTGCCACTACATCATCTTTTTTATCATAGACAACAAATGCTCTTCCCTTATTGGTAATCAGCCCCAAAAATCCTGCATCATTGATAGGGGAAACGGCGCCCACTGTATCCGAGTATCCTTTACTCTTTAAAATTTCATTAGCCTGTGTTAGGTCATCCTTAATAGGTTCCTGTGATGCTGCATCTCGTGTTGAATCTGAAGATTCCGTCTTTGAAGTTGTTTCCGTCGGAGTTACATTTGTTGTAGTTGCATTCGTAGAAGCTACATTATTTCGAATGTGTTTGTAATAATAAACACCTGCTCCTGCTCCAACAACAATAACTGCCAGTAAAATTCCAATAATAATGTTTTTCATATTACTATTCAATACGTTTCCCGTACTTTCGTTATCAGTCGATTGAAATGTATCTGTATTTTCTACAGAAGGTGTTTCTTCACGTATCTTAGCACCACATTTAGGACAAAAGGTTGCATTATCTTCGATGGGAGCTCCGCATGTACCACAGAATTTTGCCATTATATTCTTCATTCCCTTCTATTGATTTACTTTATCACTTTGTATTTGAATAGAAATATCTGTTGGATCTTTTTGCTTGACTATACCAACGCAGGTACCTTCCGCTGATACAAAATCACCTATTTTAATTTTATTTACCGTGTTTACATTTTTAGGGTCTATATCCAATATGATGTTATAATCTTTTCCCGAAACTTTTTTAGTAGCTATCATTAAGCCATAATTTTGCGCATTATTAAATTGATTTTTACGAATAAGTTTACCTGTAATTTTAACTTGTTTATCCTTATATTTCTTTTCAGCACTGGCTTGATCGCGAATATAATCATCAAGCATTTCTTCTGCTTTTACAGACGTTGTCCCACCGGACAACGTACTGCTATTGTTATCATTACTAGAAAAAATACCTATCAAGAGTACCAATACAACGATACATACACCAATAATACCGCCTATTTTTTTCATATTTCCCTTATTTTTGGCTGTCGTCGGTGTCACCGAAGCGGCAGTAGATTGCGTCTTATTTTCCTCTAATTGAGTACCACAATGTGTACAAAAAGTAGCATCTTTGCTGACAAGAGCATGACACTTAGGACATCTTCTTTCAAAAGGTTGTTCTGCCCCGCATTCTGTGCAAAATTGATCGGTATCTTTTAATACAGCATTACATTTCACACATTTTTTTGACATAGTTTCTCATCCTTTCTTATACATACGGCTATGGACATAACGTGAACAGCTTGTTACACTTTATGCTTCTACTCAAGTCATGATTTTTTTGTATCTTAAATCCTATCATAAAATGAATCAGAAAATCCTGCGTAACTGCCATAAAATTTCATATTATACGCCAACGCAAAGGCTATCTCACCTGCTGGCATCACAATACCCGTTTCAGCCCAACAACCTCTAGGATTCAGATAACGCCAATTGTCATTCAACTGGCTATCGACATACATTTGTCCTAAATCAGAATTATAGAAAAATCGGTATGTTCTTACTTCGCTAATCGCCGTATTTCCTCTATCTGCATTTGGCACAGTAACTACATTTACTGCAATGATATACTGCGGCGGTTCATATTTCTGCACCGTCAATGAACTCCTGTCCACATACCAAGCATACCCCATATGTCCGTCACATAGGATATAATTAGAATCTCCATTCAAATAATCTGGATATAAATTATCTGCTGCTGCATTCAAAGGCAAAAATCCAACTGCTTCAATGAACACCAAGAGAAATAGCAACGTTTTTATATAGGCGTTAAAACATTTTTTTATTCGCATATCCTGCATCTCCTTTTTATCACATTTTTCATTTTCATCATGTATAACTCAAATTATGGTTGTTGTATGCAAATATTATCCCTGATACCGTACGCGGATAGATTTTACAACGGTTACGCCATCCGAGTTGCGCCCGTATGTGATTTCTATGACTTTACCTGCCGTAGTCCAATACATATACGAACCCTTCCAATAGCTGCCATCGCCATATAAGCTGTCAACTGTTGCTTTGGGTACGCCAACAGTGACTCCGGCCGGTGTAGCAATACCATTATTAGCATTGACATATACTTCTTCTACTTTCATATTATATGAGCTTTGGAAGAATGTAAAATCCTTTGCCATACCGATTGGCAATCGCATCTTCATAAACATGGTCTTTTGTCCAGTATCGTTCGGAAGGATTTCCATAAATACTTTCTACATAACTCATATCACATCCCAACGTAATACCGCCCAACGAACCTTCCGTCGCAGGAACGTTGCCAGTCCGCGCGGCAAAACACCTTCCCGCAACAAGCAGCATCAAACTCACGGCTACAAAAATACTTTTTTCAACATACCAAGTCCTCCTTTGCATTTACAGCTTTACTATGCCATCTTCGTATTGGGGATCGGCTTTTAAGCATATTATACACAAAGCATCAGACAGACGTATGTCTCAGTAAATCATAACTTTAAACTAATTTTTCATTTGCTGACTCTCATAGACAGCATAAAGATTAAGTATATTGCTTTATCTTGCACTTAAACTGTAAATTCATCTTTTTTGAAAAATTCAGCATCATTCATAATAGCACAACGTACCCGTTCGCAATCATTAAAAACCAGCCGCATTTTTTCTATGTCTGAAAACAACTCATTTTTCATTGATTTTAACTGTTTCATTTCCTCTAAAATTGGTTTTTCTAAAAGATTAGTACCTGATTCAATAGTAGAAAAGAACGGATCTAGCAAATGATTCTTTAAGTCCGCACTAAAGTATTTGCATTGTTGTCTTAATCGTTCTTGAGCTTGTTGTTTCGCTTGGGCAATATCTTGCGCACGTTTATTTTGAGCTTCAGCTTCTTTACGCTTTTGTTCAAGATCGCCATTACTACCAAAAATTTTCATCAAAATCGTCACCATTAAAATGATGGGGGCTAAAGGTGGAAACGGAGTCATAATTATTTTACCAACAACTGACCCTTTAACAAGAGAGCCTGCTGCAGTTTTTAAGATCTCTTTTCCTATGTTTTCCACAATAGCTTCGGTTGCCTTCCATTCCATTACAGTTTTTAATGTATCTTGTGCAATATTCAAATTTTCTTTTTCACTGTATTCCTCTATATGAACACAAGCATCACAAACTTGCTTTACTTTTTCTAAAGCAATTCTAAGTTCATCATCCTGCAGTAAATTCATATTATTCAATTCTGATGTCTTTATTACTGTCTGATGTTCTAACTGGCTTTGTTCTAGTTGCTGCTGTAACGAATTCGATAGATTGCGGCATGCAGTATGAAAAAGATACTTCATTTTTTCATTCAAAGAATTAATTACAGTCTGCACTTCCTGCTTCGTCAATTGTTCTATCTCTTTATTATCAATATTTTGACCGTCATTGCTTTTTCTCCAAATCAAATCAGGAAGCATATATCCTAATTGTTGGGTTTTTATCGTAATTTCTTGGCTCATCATTTCTTTCATTTGTTTTTCTTGGGTATGTACTTTTTGCAAAAGAGTTTGCAATATTTCCAAATTAGAATCTGTATTATTTTTTCCAAAACCAACAAGAATTTTATCCATAGAATATTCTACATCACGCAGCGTACGTTGCAATATACTAAAACCACCTGCATTTTTTAATTCTATCAGCATAACTCGTTCTAATTCTTCCATATGAGACTTTTCCCAAAGGACATTTTTATGTTCAATACGTCCTTTATGGGCTCTAGCTGCATTGACAACCACAAAATGATATGTTTCGTCCGCTGCTCTTATGCCGACTTGTTCCATATTTTTAGCAACCTTGTTTAGTACCATTTGAATAGCTAAATCATTGTGTTCCAAGTCACCGTTTTTATCATTTAAGACAATAATCAATTTTTTACCGGCATCAATAATATCTTTCATGCGTTCATAATTTTGTTTTAGTTCATTTGCACCGGTATTGCTCATAACAAAAAGAACTACATCAGTCTTTTTTAAATGTTCTTGTGTTACTTTTTCATGTTCCATCGGAGCACCTACACCAGGTGTATCATCTAAAAGATATCCATTCCATTCATAAGAATCAATTTTATCAGTTGTTGGCCTATCTTGAACAACAGCCTTATCTGCACGTATTAATTCATTAATAATACTACTTTTACCTGCATTATAAATTCCATATACCATAATATGGGGTTTAAAGTTTTTTAATTTTTCTTGACATAATTGTTGCATTTCTCTTGATTGAGTTACTATTTCAGGAAACGCATCTCCATGTTTTTCTGCCAGCTCGCTGAATTCGTTTACACGTTCTTGTACTTCATTACGATAATCAATTAATACACTATTCATACCGCTCCACTCCTTACATTTCGCAAAAAACAATTATTTTATATGTTTCCAATTTTTTCAAAACCGCAAAAACTTTTTCTGCCTGTCCATTTTTCATATGCAAATAATGTATAATTTCTCGAACAGATAACTTTCCTGTTGAATACACTAACACTTTCATTTCAAACTCAGATAAGCGACATTGAAAAAACATATATCCTCGTGTATCTTTTTTTATATGTCGATACAAACTAATCACACGCATGGGATGTGCTTCCAAAAATGGAACCGTCAACTCCAAACTTCGCACACTTTCTCCGCTGGCAAGCATTTGATAATATGCAAAAAGTTTAGGTTGTTCATATAAACAAGACGCCCACATTCCATAAGATATTCCTTCTTCTATATCTTGTACAAAAGATATAATAAGTGAAAAAGGAATTTCATCATGCCGCAGCATATCAAGCATTAATGCCTTAATTTCATTTTCCATATCCTGCATCATTTGAATAATATCCCACCGGCTGATGTTGTTCATTTCAGTCTGTGGGAAATCACCTACCGACGTCAAAAAATCTTTATCAACTATAGTTAAATCATAGTTTTCCGGATGATTGGTAATTGCTGTTTCTGCCAATGGCCAATATGAAACAACTCCTATTTCCACACACCCTTTCCCCAAGCGAATTAATTCTTTGGCAAACTGTTTATTTTTTTCATAAACGTCTCTATTATAAAAAGCTCCGCCTAAAATAATATTGCTGTAAATTTGTTTTATTCCTGCATCCCGGCATTTGACAACAACATCTCGTATTTCATCTAGTGTTGAGCCTTTACGATATGCATCTAACACTTCTTGCGTTCCAGCTTCAATGCCCAACTGAATTCGTTTAGCTCCAGCCTGCGCGATATCTGTAATCATTTCCGGATGCATATAAAGTGTATGAACATGTCCTTCACAAAACCAGTCAAACCAATACTTTTCCCGCAACTTTTTGAGTTGTTCACATATTTTTTTTACTCTTTGCGGAATCAGTGTAAATGTATCATCTGTAAACAAAATATAACAATGTCGCTGAGGACGTTGGCTCAAAAAAAGCTCTATTTCCTCTATAACATTTTCTACAGAACGGAAACGAACCTTTTTCGTATGATGTCCTTCATGACAAAAGGCACAATGAAACGGACATCCGCGTCCTGTCATAACACTTAATTGATTAGATAAATGTCTTCCCGTAAGATAACACTCATCAGTAATAAAAGGTAAGGCATCTAAATTCTCAACCAAATCCTGCTCAGGATTGATGACAACATTTTCTCCTTTCTTATACATAATTCCCTTTATTTTCTCTAAGCTGCCTACATTATCCAAAAAATAGTCTAATAATTGAACAACCGTAATTTCCCCTTCATATCGTGAAACAACATCACAACCAGATTCATCTAAAAATGTTTTGCCTAATGCTGTTGCTTGTGGACCGCCAACCATAACCGGAAGATGATAGGTTTGTTTTATGTATCGGCATAATTGTATATTTTCTGTAATGTTCTCATAATCACAGTACAATCCAATAATTGCTACTTTATGTTGTTGACAAGCTTCATCAATCAATTTTTTTCCTTCCATGAGCGTACCAGCAAATCCTTGTGCAGCATACCCATTTTGGTTTACAACAGCCGACAATATGAACGTCCCTATAAACCCGCCAAATTGTGAAAAATGATTGAGATATCTCCGATGGAGATTAAAAAAAATGACGTCATTATTTCTCATCACATAGTTCCTCTAGTAACCGTTTCTGCATTCTAATTTTTTCACGGCGTTTTCGTTTTTCTTTGACCAATTGTTGCCGTAAAAGTTGAATACCTGTTGTTTGTAAATAGTGTATAAGTTTGCGTCTTTCCTG
>CALBLM010000181.1 GCA_937895695.1 uncultured Megasphaera sp. | reverse complement strand
TGATCAGACGATTGTTCGGGATTTGATGCATTGGCGTGCCCAGGGATTCCGCGTAGCTGCGTATCCGGATGGGTCGTTTATTGACAGTCGTGATTATAGTATTCATGCGATGTACCGCAATGGTGCATATTATAAGGATGGCCAGATACTGACGGCTGAAGAATTAGAAGAACTGATGAGGAGGCTGTAAGGATGGCAATTCATATCGCCTTGGCAAAAGGCCGTATTCATAAAGTAGTAATGAAATATTTGCAGGAAAGCGGTTACGATTTTCCGACATATTCCGAAGACAGCCGTAAGCTCATTTTTGAAGATAGTCGTCAACTGTTGAAAGTTACGTTGGTCAAATCTCCGGATGTGGCTGTTTATGTAGAACGTGGTGCAGCGGATGTAGGTATTGTCGGTGAAGATGTACTCATTGAAGAAGCACCGGGAGCCGACGTATACGAAGTCATGGATTTAGGTATAGGTCGTTGTCGCATGGCCGTTGCCGGTATTGCCGGTAAGAAGGTGGATATGACCAAACGGATTACGATTGGTACTAAATATCCACGCATTGCTCGTCAATATTTTGAACAGAATCATCATAGTGTCGATATTATCAAATTGAATGGCTCCGTAGAACTGGCACCAATTGTGGGCTTGTCCGATGTCATTGTAGATATTGTAGAAACGGGAAATACACTGAAAGCAAATGGGTTGGAAGTTTTGCAGTATTTTATGGATTTTAGTGCTCGCATGATTTGCAATCCCGTATCTTTCAAGATGAAATATAAAGAAATACATGATTTAATGCAAGTTATTCGAAAAAAGGAAATGGAAGCATAATCGAGGGGGAATAGATGATGGAATGGATAGATGTTCCAACAGATGGATTGACATTGCGGGAAATTCGCCGCATTACGAAACGAGATCAATCAGAAAGTGCCGATATTCGTGCAAGTGTCGAAGCGATTTTACAAGCTGTACAAGATAAAGGGGATGCAGCTGTACGAGAATTAACGGAAAAATTTGACGGTGTTCATTTAGATAACTTTTTAGTAACCAAAGAAGAAATTGAAGCTGCTACGAAAAAAGTAGGTCCGGAATTTATGGCTATTTTGGAAGAAGCAGCAGATAATATCCGTACTTATCATCAGCGTCAGGTAGAAAAAACGTGGATGGATACCTTTCGTCCCGGCGTGCGGTTAGGTGCTAAATTTACGCCTATTCAGCGCGTTGGCGTCTATGTACCGGGAGGTACGGCAGCCTATCCATCTACGGTTTTGATGGACACGATTCCGGCTCATGTTGCCGGTGTTCCTTCGATTGCTGTCTTTACACCACCGGCTAAAGATGGCTCGGTTAACCCATATATTTTGGCGGCTGCTCATGTTGCCGGCGCCACAGAAATCTATAAAGTAGGCGGTGCCCAGGGTATTGCGGCAGCAGCATTTGGAACAGAAAGTATTCCACCTGTATTTAAAATCGTCGGCCCCGGTAACGCGTATGTTGCCATGGCCAAACGCTTGGTTTTTGGCACCGTAGGTATTGATATGATTGCCGGTCCGAGTGAAGTCGGTATTTTAGCTGACCATGATGCCAATCCTGTATGGGTTGCAGCTGATTTACTGGCACAGGCAGAACATGACCGCCGGGCTGCGGTGTTCCTGGTTACGCCGAGTGCTGCATTGGCAAGTGCTGTTGAAAAAGAAGTACAGCGACAGCTGGAAGAATTACCGCGAAAAGAAATCGCGTCAGCATCGGTAGAAAACCATGCAAAAGTATTTATTACCAAAGATAAAGATCAAGCCGTAGATATTATGAATCTGATTGCACCGGAACATTTGGAAATCGAATTTTCCGATGCCGAATCGTATGTTGATAAAATCGTCAATGCTGGTGCTATTTTCATCGGCTCCTATACGACAGAACCGTTGGGTGATTACTTTGCTGGTCCGAATCATACGTTGCCAACGATGGGAACTGCCGCTTTTTCCTCGCCACTGGGGGTCTATGATTTTGTGAAACGGAGCAGCTTGTTACAGTACAATAAAGAAGCCTTTGAAGCTGTGGCTCATAAGGTTATTCAATTCGCTAATGTTGAAGGATTGCAGGCCCATGGCCTTGCCGTAAGGAGAAGAATAGATGAATAAATCTTGGCTTCGCAAGACGATTCGTTCGTTTGAACCTTATAAAGTACCGGAAATTAAAGAAAATATAGTCATTAATGCCAATGAAAGTCCCTATCATATCTTTGATTTTCCTGCTGTTAAAGCTGATTTTTTAGCTCGATTGGACAAGACTCCTTCCTATCATTATCCGGATCCTTTTGCAGAAGAACTGCGGGCTGCGTTGGCTGATTATGTATCTTGCAAACCCGAAGAAGTTCTCGTTGGCAATGGCGGTGATGAAATCATCAGCTTGATTATCAATACATTTATTAATGAGGGAGATACGGTTCTTATTCATACGCCAACCTTCGATATTTATGGCATTGATGCGGAAATTGTCGGCGGTAAGGTCGTTTCTGTACCGGATTTGCCAGGATTTAAACGTGATACTCAGACATTTTTGGCAAAAGTAAAAGAACTGCAGCCTAAATTGACGATGATTTGCAATCCGAATAACCCGACAGGAGATATCGTTCCTTTAGCGTATTTAGAAGATATATTGCAGGCTTCAAATAATCCTGTTGTTATCGATGAAGCCTATTTGGAATTTTCCGGACAAGAAAGTATTATATCCAAGTTGGAACAATATGATAATCTGATTGTCATTCGTACGATGTCCAAAGCCTTTGGGTTAGCGGGTATGCGTTTGGGCTATGCAGTGGCGCAAAAGGATATGATTGATGCCTTATCATTGACTAAGCTGGTATATAATATGAATATTTTGACCCAAGCAGCAGGGTTAGCCACATTGGCCCATCGGGATGAAGTATTGCAGCATAATGTGCCACCAACCATTGCCGTACGGGATTATTTATATGCAGAACTGAACAACATAGCTGGTGTGACGGCATATCCTAGTGTGACGAATTTTGTATTAGTCCATGTACCGGATGGACCGGCAATGGTTCATGCATTGAGTCAGGCCGATATTTGCGTTCGTTTTTATAAAGCGGCAGATTTGAAAAACTGCCTGCGTATTACGGCGACGACAATGGATGTTGCACAACGAGTCGTATCGGTATTTCAAAAGGAGGCTGCCCATGCGTAGTGCACAAGTAGAACGGGAAACGGCAGAAACGCAGATTGCCGTTTCACTCAATATAGATGGAACAGGCACATTTGCCGGTACGACGGGCATTGGCTTTTTTGATCATATGATGAATCTGCTTGCCTGCCACAGTGGGATGGATATTACACTCCATGTACATGGTGATTTGGATGTCGATACCCATCATACATTGGAAGATTTGGCGATTGTCTTTGGTGATACGCTGACAAGGGCCTTGGGGGATAAAAAGGGCATTCATCGCTACGGCATGTTTTACTGCCCTATGGATGAAGCATTAACACGCATCGTCATTGATTTGAGCGGTCGTCCGTATTTGGTATATGATGTGTCACTGGGGGTTGAACGAATCGGTACATTTGAAACGGAAATGTTAAAAGAATTTCTCTATGCCCTTTCTGTTCATGGCAAAATGAATTTGCATGTAGCTAATTTGTATGGCGAAAATGCCCATCATATTGTCGAATCTATTTTTAAAGGATTAGGACATGCACTGCGGGAAGCCGTTCGTGTTGATGGGGATGAAAACAGCGTACTTTCTACTAAAGGGGTGTTGTAATGTATGAAAATTGCAATTATTGATTATGAAGTAGGAAATTTGGCTAACGTATACAACGCGTGGAAACGACTGGGTGTAGATGCCGTCGTTACGCGTGAACCACGTGTGATTCGCGATGCGGATATGATCGAACTGCCGGGGGTTGGGGCAATTCGGGATGCTATGGCCAATTTGCAAAAATTTGATTTAATTCCTTTACTGAAAGAACAAGTGCAAAGTGGTAAGTTTTTTATGGGCGTATGCTTGGGGATGCAGGCTTTGTTTGAAACTGACTATGAAGGCGGTACGTATCAAGGGCTTGGTTTTTTGCCAGGGGAAATTGTGCCGTTTCACACGCGCTTAAAAGTTCCGCATATGGGATGGAATGAATTAGAATTTCGGGAACCGCATTGGCTTCAACATGGCCTTCCGGCGCATCCGTATGCGTATTTTGTTCATTCGTATTTGAAATCGCCGGCAGATACACCGGATGTGATTGCAACGGCTTCGTATGGACAGCCCGTACCGGCTATCTGTGGTAAAGATAATGTATTGGGATTTCAATGCCATCCGGAAAAAAGCGGCCGTGTAGGAGAACAGCTTTTACAGAATGTTATCGACTATGTGACGAAGAAAGGATAAGATGATGATTGTATTTCCGGCTATAGATATACAAAATGGACATGCCGTCCGTTTGCGGCAAGGGGTCAAAGAAGATAGTACGACGTATTTTGACGATCCTGTAGAAGCTGCCGTTAAATGGTGCGAAGAAGGCGCATTGTTCTTGCATGTTGTTGATTTGGACGGTGCCTTTTCAGGCAGTCGCTGCAATGCAGACATTATTGGCAAAATTTGTGATGCCGTCGATGTTCCTGTAGAAGTGGGCGGCGGCATTCGCAGTGAAGAAGCGATTCAAAGTTATTTGAATGTCGGTGTAAATCGGGTTATCATTGGATCGAAAGCTGTAGAAGATGAAGCATTTATTACGGAAATGGCCAAAAAATATGGTTCATCTCTGGCAGTCTCTATTGATGCTAAAGGAGATGTTGTAGCAACGCGCGGCTGGGTAGACGGCAGCGATAAAAAAGTATTGCCCTTTGCACAGTTTTTGCTATCTATCGGTATTAAGACGATTGTTTATACGGATATTAGCCGTGATGGCATGCTAACCGGTCCTAATATGGAAATGCTGGAACAACTGCAGCAGTTGCCGTATATACGATTAATTGCTTCTGGGGGTATGAGCAGCATTGAAGATTTAAAAAAATTACAGGCTATGCATGTATACGGCGCGATTACCGGTAAAGCACTGTATGAGGGGAAAATTACGATGGAAGAAATTCGGCAGTTAGGGGGAATGTAGCATGTTGGCAAAACGAATTGTGCCATGCTTGGATGTGCGTGACGGCCGTGTTGTAAAGGGTAAGCAATTCAAAAACATACAAGATGTGGACGATCCCGTTAAATTAGGAAAATATTATTCTGACCAAATGGCTGATGAATTAGTATTTTATGATATTACGGCAACTCATGAAAAACGACATATTTTTATTGATGTCGTACGTGCCGTTGCAGAAACGATTACGATTCCCTTTACGATTGGCGGCGGTATCAGCAGCATCGATGATTTTCATCAGGTATTACGGGCTGGTGCGGATAAAGTGTCTGTCAATTCAGCAGCCGTCAGACGGCCTGAATTAATTCGGGAAGCAGCACAGCGGTTTGGCAGTCAGTGCGTCGTACTTTCGATTGATGCGAAACGGGATGGAAAGGGCGGCTGGCAGGTCTATGTCGAAGGCGGCCGTAAAAACACGGGAATTGATGCCATTGCCTGGGCTAAACAAGGCGTAGCCCTTGGTGCCGGTGAAATTTGCATGAATTCCATGGATTCAGACGGTGAAAAAGCTGGGTTTGACTTGGAACTGAATCGCCGTTTGGCAGCAGAACTTCCTGTACCAATTATTGCATCCGGTGGTGCTGGTACGATGGAAGATT
>CALBLM010000180.1 GCA_937895695.1 uncultured Megasphaera sp. | reverse complement strand
CGGCGTATATGCCGAGTCGCTTTTTAGAAGAAATTCCGGTAACGTTGCTGGAAGAATACCATCGCAAAGCAGCGATGCCGCAGCAGTCGATAACGACTGTCCCGTCGAAGCAGCGTATGTCCATTCTGTCCAAGCCTGTAGCGTCCAGTTTGCCGAAAAAGCATGCTGTCGACACGACCTTTGCCAAAGGCGACAAGGTTCGCCATAAAATTTGGGGGATGGGTACGGTGCTGGAAGTCATGGGCGAAGGCCAAAACATGCAGATGAAAATTCAATTTCCGACAAAAGGCGTTCGACAAGTCGTCGTCAAGTATGCGCCGTTGGAAAAAGTATAACGCAAGAGATATTACATCCTAGACCAGTCAAAGAGGATACGGTGTATCAGGGAGGTTTTTTTATGGATGACACAACGATGAAAGCACGGTTGTTAGCACTGCGCCATACGCTGGATGAATTAAGTTATCAATACTATACATTGGATAAACCCACGGTAACGGACTATGAATACGATATGATGTATCGGGAACTGGAAACGATCGAAAAAGCCCATCCCGAATGGATTACACCCGATTCACCGACACAGCGCGTCGGGTCTAAAATTTCCGGCGGTTTTGACAAATATACCCACGACCGGCCTATGCTGAGTTTGGGAGACGTCTTTAACGATGCTGAATTGATGGAATTTGATCAGCGCGTCCGTCAAGATTTGGGCGGTGAAGACCTAGAATATGTAGTTGAATTGAAAATTGATGGGTTGGCTGTCAATTTGATTTATGAACATGGCCAATTTATTCGCGGTGTGACCCGCGGTGACGGCCGCGTCGGCGAAGATATTACGAATAATGTTCGGACCATTCGCACGATTCCTTTGCATATCGACAATGATTCTCCTCATATCGAAATCCGCGGTGAAGTGTATATGCCTATTGATTCCTTTGCACGCCTCAATGCACAGCGTCGCGACGATGAACTGGAACCCTTTGCCAATCCCCGTAATGCCGCCGCCGGCTCTCTGCGTCAGCTCGATCCGCGCATTACAGCACAGCGCAAACTGGCGTTCTTTGCCTATGCCTTGGGTGGCACCGTTGGCATTGAAATTCATAGCCAAGAAGAACTGCTGGCTGATTTGAAAGCCTTCCATTTCCAAGTCAATCCGGAATATCGAACATTCAAGACCATGCAGGATGTCATTGCCTTTATCCATACATGGGATGAACGGCGCGACACCTTGCCGTATGCCACTGATGGCATGGTTGTCAAAGTCAATTCCTTTGCCCAACAAGCACGTTTAGGCAATACGGTTAAAATTCCCCGTTGGGCTATTGCCTACAAATTTCCACCAGAACAGGCTAAAACAAAAGTCTTGGATATTTCCGTTACCCTGGGACGGACGGGCGTATTGACGCCGGCAGCCGATTTACAGCCCGTTCGACTGGCAGGGACGACAGTAAAACGGGCTACGTTGCACAATGAAGACTATATCAAAGAAAAGGATATTCGCGTTGGCGATACAGTTATCATCCAAAAAGCCGGTGAAATCATACCCGAAGTGGTCCGGCCTGTTGTTGAAGAACGAACCGGAAATGAAACGGTTTTTGTTATGCCAAAGACCTGCCCGTGCTGTGGCGGCCCTGTCGTACGTCGTGAAGGGGAAGCGGCAACACGTTGCATCAACCCGAGTTGTCCGGCTGTCATTGGTGAACAAATTGCCCATTTCGTATCGCGCGATGCCATGAATATCGACGGCTTGGGTGATGCCATTGTGCAACAGTTATTGCAGCAACAGTTGATTCACGACGTATCGGATATTTACAACCTGACAAAAGAAGAATTAGTCGATTTAGAAGGATTTGGCGAAAAATCAGCAGACAACTTGCTCAAAGCCATTGAAGATAGTAAACACGTCGGATTGGCGCGGGTCTTATTTGCCTTAGGCATTCGCTTTGTCGGTGCCAAGGCCGGTCGGATTTTGGCAGAATGCTTCGGTTCTATGGACGCCTTGATGAAAGCCTCTGTTGATGAATTGACGGCAATTGA
>CALBLM010000179.1 GCA_937895695.1 uncultured Megasphaera sp. | reverse complement strand
CCTGTACAAAGAGTGAGCAAACAGCCATTTCATTTTTCGTTAAGTGATCGGCAGCCAAATATTTACCTGTATTGACATCAATTTTGTGTTTAATATCCGTCAATACACCAACGATTTCTTGTGTGCCCAATTTGACCAAATATTCTTTACCGACAACCAACGGTTCATCATCCATCCAAAGCAGGGTAGCTGTAATTTTTTGGCTAACAGGAATGTCTGTCTGTTTGGTAAATACACAACCTCGGGATACATCGACTTCTCTATCTAGCTGTATATTGACCGGCTGACCTTTGACGGCTTTTTCTGTATTGTCAAAGCCGACTAAAATCGATTTAACCGTTGCCTTTTCTTTGCTAGGAAGAGTCGTAATCGTATCGCCTACAGCAAGGGTACCGCTTTCAATTTCCCCTTGGAAACCGCGGAACGTATGATTCGGCCGGCAAACACGCTGAATGGGCAGGTAGAATCCTTCTTCCTGATTTTCTTCGACATTGACCGTTTCCAAATACTGTAAAATCGTTGGTCCATCATACCACGGCATATTTTCGGAGGTTTTCGTTACGTTATCCCCTTCGGTTGCCGATACCGGAACGAGTACGACATGTTTGAGACCCAATTCTTTGCTCAATTCTTCAATCTGTGCCGTAATTTCACGGAAGCGCACTTCATCATAGTGTACCAAATCCATCTTGTTCACGGCAAAGACAAAATACTGAATGCCCATGAGCGCACAAATACGGGCATGGCGGCGTGTCTGTACGAGTACGCCTTTGGTGGCATCCAACAAGATAATCGCTAAATCTGCAAAAGACGCACCAACAGCCATATTACGCGTATATTCTTCATGCCCCGGTGTATCGGCTACGATAAAGCTGCGATTATCTGTACTAAAATACCGATAGGCAACATCAATGGTAATGCCCTGTTCCCGTTCAGCCATCAATCCATCTAACAACAAGGAGTAATCAATGGCACCGCCACGACTGCCGACTTTGCTTTCTAATTCCAGTGCTTTTTTCTGATCCGCATACAACAGCTTGGCATCATACAGCAAATGGCCAATCAATGTCGATTTGCCGTCATCGACGCTGCCGCATGTAATAAATTTTAATAATCCATTTCCGTTTCTGTTCATCTTAGAAATACCCCTCTCTCTTTCTGCGTTCCATACTGCCGGCAGCTTCTTTATCAATAACCCGGCTTGTTCGTTCGGACGATACGGCACTCAATGTTTCATCAATAATTGCATCCAGTGTATCCGCATTGGATTCAATGCCGCCAGTTAATGGATAACAACCAAGCGTTCGGAAGCGGATTTTTTTATGCATGATTTTTTCGCCTGGTTTGAGGCGCATGCGATCATCATCAACCATAATAATATTGCCGTCCCGATAAACGCAAGGACGTTCTTTAGCAAAATACAAGGATACAATATCAATGTTTTCTCGTTTAATATACTGCCAAATGTCTTTTTCAGTCCAGTTGGAGATTGGGAATACCCGCATACTTTCTCCTTTATGAATATGGGTATTATACAATTTCCACATTTCTGGACGCTGATTTTTCGGATCCCAAGCCTGGGCTTCATTACGGAACGAAAAGATACGTTCTTTGGCACGAGATTTTTCTTCATCTCGGCGGCCGCCACCAAAGGCTGCTGTAAAGCCATATTTATGGAGGGCTTGTTTTAATGCCTGGGTTTTCATAATATCCGTATAGGCTGCGCCGTAATCGAATGGATTGACCCCTTGTTTTACGCCTTCCTGATTGATATATTCAATAAATTGCAAGCCATATTTTTTCATCGTTTCATCGCGGAACCGGATCATTTCTTTAAACTTCCACGTCGTATTGATGTGTAAAAACGGAAATGGCGGTTTTTCCGGATAAAATGCTTTACGTGCTAAATGAAGCATAACAGAACTGTCTTTGCCGATCGAATAG
>CALBLM010000178.1 GCA_937895695.1 uncultured Megasphaera sp. | reverse complement strand
GTCGTTTCTGCGTGCCTTTTTTTTTGCTAATGCATACTGCTTTTACGATTCCCACCAGTTATCCTCCAATCTGATTCATCGTTTTGTTTTCTGTCATCTCTCTAATATCATCAAAACAATGGCCGGCTGGTTTTTGCGCTGCTGCACGGCAAATGGCCTGCCGCAATGCAACCAAACTGTCCGTTTGGTCAGATCTCACGATCGTTTTTAAATCCACGCCGCCATCATAACAAAGGCACGGTTTTAAAAAGCCTGTACTCGTCAATCGCATGCGGTTGCACTGGTGACAGAATTTATGGGTATTTGCAGCAATAAATCCTATACATCCCTGCATGCATTTACTTTGATAGTATACAGCCGGCCCATTGCCGCAATGCTGAGATACGATCTGTAAATCCGGATACACGGACCGTAGTACTGCAAGTGCTTGATCTGCTGTATATCCTGTCTGGGTCGCACCATATCCAATCGGCATGATTTCAATAAAGCGCACATCTACAGGCATGATTTCTGCCAATTTAGCCAATGGCAATAACTGACTTCTTGTCATATCTAACATAACTGCATTAATTTTCGTTCGAATTCCGGATCGCACAGTTTGCCGTATAGCTTGCCATACACAAGATAACCCATCTACACCGGAAATTTGTTGAAACAGCACAGCATCTAAACTATCTAAACTAATATTGACCGCATCTATCGCCATATCCTGCAATGCCGGTATATACGGGCCTAAAGCCATCCCATTCGTTGTCAACGTCATGCTTTGTACGCCTGAAAGCTGACGCAGTGACTGCATAAACGATATAGCTCCTTTTCGCACTAACGGTTCGCCACCTGTAATTTTAAACCGATTGATGCCAACTTGCAGTGCCGCTCGGCAAATCTGCAATAATTCTTCATATCGCAAAATTTCATCATGACCTACACTAGGAATCGTAGTCGGCATACAGTACTGACAGCGCATGTTGCATCGGTCAGTCAGGGAAATCCGCAAATAGTTAATATTCCTTCCCCATCCATCTATCATGGCATATCCGAATCCTTTTTATATTGAAAATGACCGCTTTTACCGCCTGTCTTTTCTATCAGATGAATATCTTGGATGCACATGCTCTTGTCCATTGCTTTGCACATATCATAAACGGTCAATAATGCAACAGAAACACCCGTTAAAGCTTCCATTTCTACGCCCGTTTTTCCATCACAGCGAACGGTACATTGCGCTTCTATTTCCTGCGTTTCATCATGAAAGAAAAACTGAACACCACATTTCGTCAAATTTAAAATATGGCACAAGGGAATCAAATCACTGGTTCGTTTCGCTCCCATAATGCCGCCAATTTGAGCAACACCGAGGACATCTCCTTTTTTCATCGTTCCCTGACAAACAGCTTCATAACAAGCCTGGCTTATTCGAATTCTGCCACTTGCCACAGCCGTACGAGACGTGACAGCCTTACCACTCACATCTACCATAACGGCATTGCCTTCCGTATCTATATGCGTAAATGAACTCATCATCTCACCTACTTACCAAATCCACATTGCGGAAATGTACAAACATCACAATTCAAACAAAGTCCACCTTCACCCAAACGAGATAAATCCTGCGACGTAATGGGTACACCGGCTGCGAGTGAGGGAAGGGCAAGATCAAAAATAGTCCGTTTCGCATACATAACACATCCCGGCAACCCCACAATAGGACGACCGTCTTTTGCATACGCTACCAAAAACATGGCTCCTGGAAGTACCGGTGCTCCATAGGAAACAATCGTTGCCCCTGTATTTTTAATAGCTAATGGCGTCTGATCGTCCGGATCGACACTCATACCGCCTGTACAAAGAACCATTTCCATTCCTTGCGCTAACATATCTTCAATAGCGGCCGTAATTTCCTTAGGATCATCTGCCAATGTTTTGTGCATCGCCATTTGAATACCAAATTCAGCAAGTTTTTCAGCAATAACCGGGGTAAATGTATCTTGAATTCGTCCTTGGAATACTTCATTGCCCGTCGTCACAATGCCCGCTTTTTTCATATGAAAGGGTTGTACATTGAATAACGGACTCGGTCCCGCTACTTGCTTTGCCTTTTTCATTTTTTCTTTTTTAATAACGAGAGGAATAATTCGTGTCCCAACTAAGGTATCACCTGCATGAACTGTAAATCCACCATGACGGGACGCAATCATCATTTCTCCCAATGCATTCACGGCCTGCAAATGATCCCGATCTATCGTCAATACGCCATCACAATCGGCAATTAAATTAATTTTTCCTTCTTTAGGTTCACTGCCATGCATATGGCTACCCATGCAAATATCCCGTAATATATAGGCTGCTTCATTTTCATGCAACATCGTTTCATCATTTTCCCAAATATAAATATGCTCTTTCCCAACAGAAAGAAGAACAGGTATATCTTCTGGTTGAATAACATGGCCTTTACGAAATACGGGGCCCTTTGTCACACCTTTAATAATCTGGGTAATATCATGACAAAGTACCTGTCCTACGGCTTCTTCTGTTTTCATTTTTTTCATTTCTGTATATCTCCTTTATGGCTCATGCCAATAGCAGCCATATTTCTCATTTTTTCCAACTCATCATCATTAAAAAAAGCATTAAATTTTTCTTTAGCCACTTCATCTATTACTTGCTGCATCATTTCATACCGCGATAAAATACATTCTGCCTGTGGGGTTAACGTGGAAGACCCACCCATCTTACCGCCAACGTGACGCCTCATTAAAGGAAATCCCCAAATTTGCTCTGCCCCTTTGATAATAGTCCAGGCTTTGGAATAGGACATATGCATCTGTTTCGCTGCCCCTGCAAGAGAACCATATTCTCGCACCCCGCGCAATACCATAGCAACGCCAGGACCAAATGCTCGCCCTTCTGCCATAATCCGTAGTGTTGTTTTATACTGCAGTTTAGAGGATATCATGTATTCCTATCACCATCTTTTCCCCATGTATTGAATGGTGCTCTATCGTTATTTGCATATAAAAATAACGATAGGCCATAAAAAACGGCTCTCCATGCGAGAGCCAATTTCTATACTGTATTATACATGAGAAATAAAAAAAAAACTACCAAACATGACCATTTTTCTTAATTTACAAAAACAATCACACACTAGTATCTACTCATAATAGGCGGATAAAATCAATCGTTTTAACTTGCTGTGTTATTGTAAGGCATTGTTATTCTATATAAATCTTGAAAAATATACTTTCATGTGATCTAATAGAATAAGTAATAAATAGAGACGGAGGCAGTATTATGTCAAAAACAGGTACAATTTTATCGGTAATGAAACCCATTGCAGATATCTTGATGAATAATTCTACACCTTATTTTATTCCTGATTTTCAGAGGAATTTTGTTTGGGGAGAGAAGGAAGCCACTGAACTTTGGGAAGATATAAAAGCAGATACGAATGTATTCCAAAAAGAAACCAATGAATTAGAAGGTTACTTGTTGGGCAATATTGTCTTGATACAAGATGATATTAATAATCGTAAAATTGTGGTAGATGGACAACAACGGCTGACAACATTATCTCTTATGGGCTTAGCTTTACAGAAAATTATACAAAAGAAAATTATCAATGCTAAAGGGACGGCGCCTGATAGTGCGTACAGTATGATATCGGACTTAAGCAAGAGTTATAGCATTGTCAATGATATGGGGGAATTTAAAGATTTTAAAATTCAGCATGATGATGAACTTTCTTTCGGGCAATATTATCGTAATCTGATTAGGAACTCTGCTGAAAATGATATTTCAACAGATGCGGATAAAAACATCTGTGTTGTTTTTGATAAACTGTATGAATCAATTGATGAAGAACTTAATAATGAACAATTATTCCACTTTTTTGCATATTATAAATTAAAAATTATGTTGATTGAAACAACCGCGCCTACTGAAGCCAAAGCATTTCAGCTATTTGAGATTTTAAATGACCGAGGCAGATCACTAGAACCAATGGACTTAATAAAAAATATATTTTTAAAAGCAATTGTTAATGATTCGAAGTCAAATACAAACAAAGAGAATTTTAATGAAAATTGGCGAAAATTGATTGAAAATCTTCGTCTACCGAGGCGACCGATTCAGTCATCTACTTTTTTAAAATACTTTGTAGTGGCTTGTTATGGTGACAATAAGAAAGTAGAAGATCTCTATCAATATTTTAAAAATAAAAATCTATCTGGTCAAGAAGTCACTAACTTTATTAATAAAATGGTTCAGGCATCGCGTATCTATGCGAATATTGAAAATAAAAACTACGAACACTTTTTAGATGACACCAATATGCCTATCTTATTTGAAATTCTAAAAATCAAACAATTCAATCCCATATTGATTTTGTTTTATAATGAAACGGACGATATTAAGAGAGAAATATTGGATCGCCTTACACGATTGGGTGCTTCAATTTTATTCTCTTATAATCAAACGAATAAAATTGAAGGATTAGTCCCAGTACTGATTCAAAATTATCAGAAAGATAAGAAAATAGATAAAGCAATGGCAATAAAAAATCTTTACAATGCTTTGGATGAACAAATCGAGTTCTTTGCTAATAATGTAAAAAGCTTATTAGCTGAAAAAAATCATTCTGGAAGAAATGGGAAAGTTAACAGTAAAGCTACGAGTATCCTTGAATTTATAGAAATGTATTTCAATAAAAATGAAACGCCTATTCTTAAACCGGCAAGAGGTAAGAAAACCTCTGTGGAACATATTTTACCTCAACATTTTGATTTTACAAAAAAACATATTATGTTAAGTGATTTAGGATTCGAATCGGAATCAGAATTAAAAAATTATATAAATAGAATTGGAAATTTAACATTAATTGCAGGAAATGCAAACTCTTCCATGGGAAATGCTGTTTTTGAAGAGAAAAAAACATATTATAAAGCAAGTAATTTTATTCTTACGTCTACTATTGTTGAACCTAAAACAACCGAAATTAAAACAGGACCTGAAGCAAAATTAT
>CALBLM010000177.1 GCA_937895695.1 uncultured Megasphaera sp. | reverse complement strand
GCAGCAGTATATGGCTGCCAGCTTTGCGAATGTAGGCTATGCATTGCCCGGTACGATTAGTGCGTATAATATAGAAATGATGGAAGAAAGACAGACCGTATTGGCAGCTGGTCCCGGCAGTGCAACAAAATTTATTTGCAGTGACGGGCACAGTTTGAAAAAACTGTATATGCCAAAAGAAGTAGAACAATATGTCGAAAAACTGTCTGAAAAAATCAAGCAGCGTCGACAGTTGTGTGCTATGATATATGGAGGAGAGGATTTGTAATGGCAATTACTGCACCACGAGGTACGCAGGATTTCTTGCCGGAACAAACGGCTGAATGGCAGGTTTTGGAACAAAAAATACGCCAAATCTGCTCGCTTTATGGTTTTGGTGAAATTCGTACCCCTATGTTTGAAAGTACAGAATTATTTTTGCGCGGTATTGGTGAAACAACAGATGTTGTTACCAAAGAAATGTATACGTTTAATGACCGTGGCGGCCGCAGCATGACACTGCGTCCAGAAAATACGGCCTCTGTCGTTCGGGCATTTTTGGAACATAAATTATATGGTGATCCTAGTGTTCATAAATTCTATTATATGGGACCTATGTTTCGGCATGATCGTCCGCAAGCTGGTCGGTATCGTCAATTTACGCAATTTGGCGTGGAAGAAATTGGTTCGAAAGACCCGGCAGTGGATGCAGAAATCATTGCTATGGCATTTCAGCTTTTCCATGAATTGGGATTGAATGACTTAGTGCTCCATTTAAATTCCGTTGGCTGCCCGAAATGCCGTCCTATATACCGCCAAAAATTATTGGACTTTTTTGCAGATAAGAAAGACCAGCTTTGTGATGACTGCAAAGCGCGTCTGGAAAAAAATCCGCTCCGCGTATTGGATTGCAAAGAAGAAGGATGTAAACGCGCTGCTATTGGCGTACCGGAATTGACAGATAACCTGTGTGATGACTGCAAAGAACACTTTGCGAAAGTACAGGAATATTTGACAAAAATCGGTATTCCCTTTGAACTGGATCCTCGTTTAGTTCGTGGCTTGGATTATTACACCAATACGGCCTTTGAAATTATGTATGCACCGCTAGGTGCCCAAAGTACTGTATGCGGCGGCGGTCGTTATGATGGTTTGATTGAAGAAGTTGGCGGGCCAGCCACACCGGGCATTGGGTTTGCTATTGGGATGGAACGATTGCTCTTGACTTTGAAAGAACAAGGGTTAATGCCGCCAGTACCGAAAAAACGGCCTGTCTTTATTGTTGCGCTTGGTGATGCGTCTAAAACGCAGGCATTCGCTTTACAACAACAACTTCGCAGTAAAGGAATGTATGCTGAAATTGACTTATTAGGTCGCAGCATGAAAGGGCAGATGAAGTCAGCAAATAAGTTAAATGCCGATTATACTGTCATTATTGGGGAAGAAGAACTGGCCAGTGGCCAGGCACAGGTTCGTAACATGGAAACGAAGGAACAAGTGAGTGTTCCCCTGGACAGAATCGTTGCATATATGGAAACACATAAGAAGGGATGATTAACTAATGGATACAATGGAAGGTTTACGCCGCTCCCAGTACTGCGCAGAAGTCAGCGAAGCGGATAATGGCAAAGAAGTGACCCTGTGCGGCTGGGTAGAACGACGTCGCGATCATGGTGGATTGATTTTTATTGATCTCCGTGACCGGACTGGGATTGTTCAGGTTGTTGCTTCGCCAGATTATGAAGAAGCTTCCTTTAAAAAAGCGGAACAGGTTCGTACAGAATATGTATTGGCTGTACGCGGCATTGTTCGCATGCGTGATAAAGATACGGTAAACCCAAAAATGAAAACGGGTACAATTGAAATTCGTTGTGAAGAACTCCGTATTCTTAACTCTTCCAAAACGCCGCCATTCTATATTGAAGATAATATCGATGTAGATGAAAAAATCCGCTTGAAATATCGGTATTTGGATTTACGCCGTCCGGAAATGCAGAATAACTTAATCATGCGCCACAAAGTAAAACATGCAATGCGCACATTTCTGAATGAAAACGGCTTTATTGATATTGAAACACCGGAACTTTGCAAAAGCACACCGGAAGGCGCGCGGGACTACCTCGTACCGAGCCGTGTCAATGATGGTAAATTCTATGCTCTTCCACAGTCTCCGCAGATTTTTAAACAGCTGCTCATGATTTCCGGTATGGATCGGTATTATCAGATTGCCCGTTGTTTCCGCGATGAAGATTTACGTGCAGATCGTCAGCCTGAATTCACACAGTTAGATATGGAAATGTCCTTCATGGATCAGGAACAGATTTTAACGCTTGTTGAAAACATGGTTCATTACATCTTTAAAGAAACATTGGGCCATGACGTAGAACTGCCGATTCATCGTATGACGTGGGATTATGCAATGGAAAATTATGGTTCTGATAAGCCGGATATTCGCTTTGACATGAAATTTACGGATGTTACGGAATTAGTGAAAGATACAGACTTTAAGGTATTCCGCAGCGTCATTGACAATGGTGGTCAGGTTAAAGCCATTAATGTCAAAGGCGATGCCGATATTCCTCGCCGCGAATTAGATGGCCTTGTTGAATATGTCAGCCATTATGGTGCAAAAGGTCTAGCTTGGATTGGATTCCTTGAAGACGGCACTCTCAAATCTCAGATTAAAAAATTCTTTGGTGAAGATAAGCTTCGTGAAATTGGTAAAGCCTGCGGTGCTGAAACTGGGGACTTAATTCTCATGATTGCTGACAAACCGGCTGTTGTTGCCGCAGCTCTTGGCGAACTTCGTAAAGAAATGGCTCGCCGCATGAATCTTATTGATGAAAATAAATTTGCCTTTACCTGGGTTGTTGACTTCCCAATGTTCGAATACAGCGAAGAAGAAAAACGTTTCGTTGCTATGCATCATCCGTTCACGGCTATTCGTGATGAAGACCTGGATAAGTTGGAAACAGATCCGGCACATGTTTATGCCAAAGCCTATGACCTCGTCCTGAACGGGATTGAATTAGGCGGCGGTTCACTCCGTATTTATCAGCCAGATTTGCAGCAGCGTGTCTTTAAAGCTATCGGCCTTACACCGGAAGAAGCAGAACAGAAATTTGGTTTCCTGCTTCGTGCCTTTGAATACGGTGCACCACCACATGGCGGTTTAGCATTTGGCCTTGATCGTATGATTATGCTTATGCTTCATCGCAAATCGATTCGTGATGTTATCGCATTCCCGAAAACACAAAATGCAATTGATCCGATGAGTGAAGCACCTTCAGAAGTAACGAAAAAGCAGCTTCATGAACTTCACATTCAAGTTGAAGAAGACCTCGTAAAGAAATAAACACGGGATGAGATAAAAAAAGGTATCGGCAGATGTCGGTACCTTTTTTAAGTCAATACAAAACATAACGATAATTATCCTAAGGGAGGAACGACCGTGAAAGAAACATCTTCACAAGATACAGTACGGATGCATACCCGTTTAGCAGGGATGAATGCAGCAAAGAAAAAAAATAGAAAAATAGTATATCCGTATACGCTTAAAACAGCACTGGCTGACTATACACGAGATGAACTCAAAGAAATAGGCGATTCATTGCATATTGAGATTAAAAGCGCAGACAAAAAACAGGAACGCATTGATAAAATATATACAGGCATAACAGAAAATAACCGCATCGAACGGTGTTTGCTCTGCATGTCTGACGAAGAATGGAATCTGTTAAAAGACCTCGTGTCTTATGAAAAAGCTTGCCCGCTACATACAGATACATCTTTGCCAGCACTAGCTATCAGCCAGTACTTGGGATATGATGAAGAAGGATATATTATCATTCCTCAAGAAATCAAAGAAGGATTCCAAGCCGCACAGTGTGATGAATTCTTGCTGCGTCGTAAAAAAATGCAATGGCTACAACACTGTTTAGACATGGCAAACAATTTATATGGTGCGATGCCTTTTCATGTTTTGGTGGAACTGTATAACCAGCACAAGACGTTCCAAAGCAATGCCTTGGAAATCGGTTCGATGATGCAGTTAGTTCCCCAAGAGATGCAAACCTATTTTTTACAGGACGATCTTGTTTGCGACATTTTGATGACAAAAGAAAATGTAAATTGTTTACTGCGTGATCGTGTATTGGATGTATATTACATACCGTCACAACAGGAAAT
>CALBLM010000176.1 GCA_937895695.1 uncultured Megasphaera sp. | reverse complement strand
GCACCATATGATATTGATATTGCCTTGGGTAATCGCATTAAAGAACTCAAGGGGATTGAAGTCGTTGCTACGACGGTTGTCAAAGATGAACCCTATGCTGTGTACCGCAACAGTGATTCAAATGATCAGGTTCGTTTTGCTACGGCTCATATGAATGGCTTTGAACGTAAAATGAATAAAGATGGCCGCTGCTGGTTTATTCCTATGCTTTTCAATGAATTGCCAAAATATTGGGAACATATTGATAAATTGATTATCCAAGTTCATCCGATGGATAAATGGGGTAACTTTAACTTGGGGCCTCAAGTATCTGACCTGCGTGGGTTAATTCAGGCAGCAAAACAAATTATTGTCGAAGTCAATACGAATATGCCAAAGGCATTGGGGTATCAGACCGAATTAAACATTGCTGATGTAGATTATGTTGTAGAAGGCAGTAATCATGCTATGCCGCAGATTCCGAATCGTCCAGGTAATGAATTGGATGCTAAGATTGCCGACTATATCATTCCAATGATTGAAAACGGCAGTACACTGCAACTCGGTATCGGTGGGATTCCATCGGCTGTAGGTGCTAAATTGGCAGAATCAGACGTTAAAGATTTGAGCGGTCATACAGAAATGTTAGTAGATTCCTATGTAGACCTCTACGAAGCTGGTAAAATTACAGGAAATAAAAATCGCGATAAAGGAAAGATTATTTATGCATTTGCCGGTGGCACGCAGCGGTTATATGATTTTATTGACAATAATCAGATTGTATTTAATGCACCTGTAAGTTATGTCAATAATATAGGCGTCGTTGCCAGCATTGATAAATTTATTTCTATTAATGGTTGTATCGATTTAGATCTCTTTGGCCAGGTCAATGCCGAAACAGCTGGGTATCAGCATATTAGTGGTACTGGCGGTCAGCTTGACTTCGCACAAGGTGCGTTTGCTTCCAACGGGGGCAAGAGCTTTATTTGCGTACATTCGACACGTAAATTTAAGGATGGACATGTTGAATCTTTGATTAAACCGACTTTGCCGGAAGGTTCTGTTATTACGACCCCGCGCTCTGCTGTTCATTATATTGTGACAGAATATGGTGCAGCATGCCTTAAAGGTAAATCAACATGGCAGCGTGCCGAAGCGTTGATTAACATTGCCCATCCTGATTTTCGTGAAGAACTCATTAAAGATGCCGAAAAGATGGGTATTTGGACGAAGACAAGTAAAGTTACGATGTAAGGTATTATAACAAAAAACCAGCAGCTTTTTGGCGGCTGGTTTTTTGTTTTTTTATGGAAGAGTGAATCGGTATATGTTATATTAGAGAACTTTTTTATTATCTGGGCCAGGTGTTGTAACAATGACTGTTTCCGGCGTAATGACGAGAGCACCCTTAGCAGTGCAAGCACCTTTAAACATATCTTCAACGATTTTTTTAAACGTATCGACGATAGGACCGGTTGTAATATATTCTGCCGTACCTTTGATTTGATACCCTTCAAAAGTCTGTGCATTGCAGGCAGAAACAGCAATTTTTCCATTGGCTTGAATGTTTTTTAACGTCGTATCTAAAAAAACATCGCCGACGATGAGTTTGCCGTCCGGTGTAATATCTTTAAATGCGACGGGGACAGCATTGGGTTCGTTTGAATATGTTCCTAAATACCAAATTTGTTCTTTCAGTAAATTCATAACTTTTTCATTCATCATAGGTAGTTCCTCCTTATGTATTGGATAATTGATGACTTACTCTTTCGATAATTATAGTATACGGAAGTTACTGAGAAAATATAAGATATTGATAAATTTATAAGATACTAATAAATTTTATAGCAACTTGCAAAAATAAAGTTATACGATACAATATAAGTATACAAGGAGGGACTTCATATGTATCAAAAAAAATTAGAATCAGATATTCGTTGTCCGTTGGAATATGGGTTGGAAATGTTTGGCGGTAAATGGAAATCCCGTATCATTTGTGTATTAGCAGCGAAAGAAACGCTGCGGTATAGTGAAATTCGTCATGAAATGCAAAATATTACCGATGCCGTACTAGCGACGACATTAAAACAACTTATGGCAGATAATCTCATTGCTCGTCGTTCGTATGATGAAATTCCGCCGCGTGTAGAATATACATTGACTGAAAAAGGAGAATCTGTCGTTCCTATTTTACAGCGTATTTGCCAATGGGCTGGTATTTTTTATAAAGAAAATGATGGAGTCATTATGACACAGTGTCAAAAATGTGATTATCGGTAAGCTGTATCGTGTTGTTGTTTTGCATATGTATATACAAAATGAGCATGCGTATTTGATGGAAAAGTAACTTGTAAATTTTAACTGATGCGTTACAATAAAAAACACAGAATTAAGAGAAAGAAATGATATGATTATGAATAAACGACGTTTTTTATTGCATATTGGTATTTATGCGGTAATGAGTGTACTGGGCATGACGGCGGCAGCAGCCCAGTCGCTTTCTGTAGATAATTTAACGCAACTTATTTCTAAAGACAGCGCAACGAGTAAGACCATATCGTGGCAAAGCAATGAACCTCATTATACGTATTATGTAGAATATCGTCAGCAGGGAACTCATGACGGCCAACGTGCTTATGTTACAGAACCGAAGCGGCCGCCTATATATGATGCTGATAATATCCCGCCCTATACATATGGTGCGTATATGCAGCATTTACAGCCGGATACAACGTATGAATATCGTATTGGTAATGAAGATGGTCAAAAAACAGGATGGTTTTCTTTTACGACGACGAAAGAAGATCTAAACCAATATAAAGTATTAATTTTTGGAGATTCCCAATCCGTAGACTATGGTGTATGGGGACAAACTGCACAAATTGCTTGGAATCGAAACCAAGATGCGGCGTTTTTTGTGAATATGGGAGATTTGACAGATAACGGGCAAGCTTGGTTTCAGTGGCGCGATTGGCAGTATAATGCCGATATTTTGACCAGTCATATACCCTTTGCACCGGTTTTGGGAAATCATGAAGCCTATAGTATGGAATGGAAATTTGCTTATCCGTACACGTATAAAGCGTTGTTTCCCGTTCCTTACGGCAGTCCGAAAGGACAGAGCCGTCTGACCTATTCCTTTGATTACGGCGATGTCCATTATGTATCGCTGAATACGGATTACGAAGAACTACATACACAAGATCCGGACATGCTTCGTAATGAAGTATCCTGGTTAGATGAAGATTTAAAACAAGCAAAGCAGAAGGGAAAACGATTGATTGTTATGATGCACCGTCCGCCCTGGAATAGCCCGTATGATGGACGACTAGATATTAATGGTACGTATTTTATGCCTGTTTTTGATAAATATCAAGTACCTCTTGTTTTGACAGCCCATGAACATTGCTATGAACGGACAGTTCCCATTAAAAATGACCAACAAGCAGCAGATGGGACCGTTTATATTGCAACAGGCCGTTCCGGTACAGAAAGCTGGGATGGTTCACGACGCAAACCGACCGATGTAGTATATTATAATCCCATGGATATGCCAATGTATTTGACACTTCAAATCGAACCGCAGGACTTCCGCGTAACTGCTTTTAAAAATGACGGTACGATGATTGATACGACGACGATTGCGACAACGGTTGCTTTATCTACTCCACAGCAGGAAAAGAAACAACCGCAGAAATCGATAAAAAAGAAGGTAAAAAAACAGATAAACCGGCCTAAAAGTGAGGAACATTAAATGAATATTGCCGTAGTGACAGGTGCCTCAAGCGGGTTAGGCAGAGAATTTGTATACCTATTAGATACAATTGGGTTAGATGAAATTTGGGTAACCGCTCGGCGTAAAGACCGATTAATGGCTTTGCAAAAACAAATACATACAACTGTGCGCGTTTTTTCTGGGGATATTTGCCGTTTAGATACGATTGAATTGTTAAGACAAGCATTAGTAGAGGAAAAACCGGTTGTGGCGTATCTCATTTATGCTGCTGGATTGGGCCGGATTGGCTCGGTTACAGATATACCGCCTACAGAACAGCAGCAAATGCTGCGAGTTAATTGTGAAGGAGCTATTACGATGACTAGCTTATGCATGCCGTATATGGAAGTAGGCAGTCATATTGTAGAGATGTGTTCGGTTGCAGCCTTTCAACCTTTGCCGTATTTTAGCGTATATGCAGCAACTAAGGCTTTTTTGTATCACTATAGTTTAGCATTAGCTGTGGAAATGGAATCGAAAGGTATTGCCGTAACGGCAGTTTGCCCATATTGGGTTAAGGATACGGAATTTATTCCGTTGGCAGATACATCGAATCATACCTATCATTTTCGGCCCTATCCCTTTGCGAGTACAACAAAAAAAGTAGCCCGCCAGGCTTGGCAGGATATTCAAAAACGGAAGCGAGTTTCCACGCCGGGATGGCCAGCCTTTTTCTTGCGAATTATAACCGCTTTGATTCCGAATGAAATCATTATGTGGTTTTGTAGATTTTTCTAGGTAGGTTCTTCATACAGATTTGCATTTTGGAAACATTTTCTAGGTAATATACTGGTTATTTGCTATACTGTAACTATACACTATATAGAAATATATTGCTTAGATGAGGTGGCTGATGTGAAATATCTTTGGATAGGATTTACAAAATTGATGATATACCACAAGCAATTACAAATCATTTTTAAGTGGATTGCCCGATTTGGTTATTTGGCATTTTTGATTTACGGTATGATAGAATGGCTTCGCCCGGGTGCGCTGCAAGAAAAGCTTCATCGGCGACGTACGCTGTTATATTGTTTGTTTGCCGTGAGTATCGGATCTGGCATATCCTTTATTGTGGGACATATTTGGCGTCGTAAGCGGCCTTTTGTGGCACATGCTGATTGCTCGCCGCTTATTTCTCACAAGGATAATGCATCTTTTCCCAGTAATCATTCGATGAATGCCATGGCAGTGTCGTTGATGCTGTTAAGCCGAAAAAATGATTGGGGCGTGCCATTTTTGTTATGGAGTTTGGTTCTCGGTACATCTCGTGTAGTTTGCCGGCTTCATTATATCAGTGATGTGATTGGCGGTTTTTTACTGGGGGGCTGTTGTGTCTGTCTGATTCGCAACAGTATGTTGGCGAAGCGCCTTGCTACACAGATATTATGGTTCAGTGACGGGATTGCTGAAGGATTTCGTTGTTGGCGTAGATGATGGTGATGATAGAAAGAAATGCCGGTAAAATGTAAAATCATTTTACTGGCATTTCTTTTTTAGCTAACAGTATATATTGTTATTATTTTTTATCATAGTTGGGATTACTGAAATATTCTTTTGTCTTAGCTCGCACTTTTGGAAACAGAATCAACAAAGCAATCATATTCGGAATAACGACGAAGCCCATCGCCATATCTTGAATACCCCAAACTAAATTGATTTTTCCCAATGAACCTAAAATACAAAGGAGCGGGAAAATATATTTGATTACATTTGTAACTTTTTCACCAAAGGCATAGGTGAAGCTTTTGGAAGCATTCCACCATTGCCCCATGAGAGTAGTAAAGCAGAAAATAAGCAAGGCAAAGGTTCCGGCGTGTTTTAAGGGAGCCCATACGGTACCAAATGATTCTAAGGCCATTACGGTAGCAGAATGATTGGTTTGGTAAATCCCCGTAACGCCGACGACGAGGGCTGTAATTGTGCAGATAACGATGGTATCGACGAATACTTCGGTAACCCCCGTAATGCCTTCATCTACCGGATGCGGTACGATAGAGCAACCGTGGGCGAATGGTGCGGTGCCTTCACCGGCTTCGTTGGAATACATGCCGCGAGCAATCCCATACTGCATGGCTTGGGCGATGACGTAACCGCCAGTACCGCCAGCTACGGAATCAAAAGACCAGGCCTGCGTAAAAATTTCGGCAATAATATGAGGTACAGCCTGAATGTTTAGGAGAATGACTAAAACCCCGATGACAATATAAAAGATAGACATAGAAGGAACCAAATTCATTGCTAGGTTTGCCAAGCGTTTTAAACCGCCTAAGGTAATACACATGAGCAGAACAATCAATACAATACCGGTCATATACGTTGGAACGCCGTAGTTTGCTTGTAAGATACCGGATATCGTATTGTACTAGATTAGCCCCCATCATTTTGGTACACATGAGAACGGCGATAACAATGCCCAACCAGGGACATTTGAGACCGTCACGAATATAATACATCGGGCCGCTAAGCAGATTGCCCTCTTTATCTTTACCGCGGTACATTTGTGACAAGACGATTTCACCGTATTTGAGAGCCATGCCGAAGAAAGCGGCAACCCACATCCAAAATACAGCACCCATGCCGCCGGATACAATGGCTGTTGCGACACCGACGACGTTACCGCCGCCGACATTACCGGCTAATGTAACCATCATAGCTTTAAAGGTAGAAATAGAACCATTCCCCTTATCTTCGTGGCGTGTTTTAAAGGAATCGATTAGGGTGCGACGGATGATAAAGCCAAAATGACGAATTTGAATGAATCCATTGGAAATGGTGTACAAAATGCCTAATCCAAGCAATACATAGACGAGCCATTTTCCCCATAAGTAGGAATTAATTAACTTTACAAGCGCTTCTAAACCATCCATTTTTATTCTCCTTTAAGTACGCGTTTGACCATATCTGGAAAGTTGCCAATTACAATATCAATGCCCTTATCGCGAAGGCGTTTTACACTTGCTTCGTCATTGACTGTAAACGTATTAATTTCAATACCTTCTTTTTGAATTTCGTCAATCACATCATCTGTAAGGCTGCCATAGTATGGATGGTAGCAGGCAACGCCGACACGTTTTGTATATGCACCAGGATTAATGAGCCAAGTTTCTGTAAGCAGACCATATTTAAGATTGGGTGCCAGCGCTTTCATGCGCAAAATACTTTCATGATTGAAACTGGAAATAATGACTTTATTTTCCAAGTGATACTGTTGTAAGACAGCCCATACTTTTTCTTCAATGCCTGGGTAGGGGTATACGCCGGTTTTTAGTTCAATATTTGTGATAAGCGGTGTGTCTTTGACCCAGTTGCAGTATTCTTCAAACGTAGGAATAGCGTTGAATCCCATCTTTCCAGTGTAACGGTATGAGGCATCGAGTTTGCGTAATTCTTTTAATGTAAAATCACGAACATTCCCTGTGCCGTTGGTAGTACGATCGACACGTTCGTCGTGAATGACGACAAGATGCTGATCTTTTGTAAGCTGTACATCCATTTCGATACCATCAGCTCCGACTTCTAATGCTTTTCGAAATGCTAGCA
Organism: uncultured Megasphaera sp.; assembly: GCA_937895695.1. GTDB lineage: Bacteria > Bacillota > Negativicutes > Veillonellales > Megasphaeraceae > Megasphaera. Next base: position 24,205 of record CALBLM010000176.1, on the reverse strand, counting down.
TTGTGTTTTCCGGATAGTTACCGCTAAAGCCGCGGTGCGCAAAATTTTTCATGTGTAAAACTCCTTCCTGATTCATATGAACATGTCATGTTCATTCAGATTACCTATGTATACTTTGAAATATAGTAAAAGAAAACAAATACGGATTTTATTATATCATTCTAAAAAATAGATAAAAAGATAATTTAAGAAATAAACAGGTAAAATTTTACATAAAAAAGAGCTGATTGATAAAGCAATCAGCTCTTTGTAAGCGATAGTTATTTATTGGTATTTTGTGGTGTAAATTTAGTGGTAATAATATGGCGAACTAGTAAGACAATAGATACAATGAACATGATTAAGCCCAATATATCGGCAACAGATTTAAAATCTTTGCCGACAAGAGCCAACGGATTTTCGCTGCCGCCGGATGTAACGGATACGACGATCAGCATAGCAATGATGACACCCATCAAGCTTTCGCCAACAATCAAGCCAGACGCAAATAACACGCCGCGATGACTGCATGCTTCCACATCTTCTTCTTCATGGCCTGGACTGCGTAAAGCGGCACGACGTTTAAGATAACGATGAACGAAATATCCCATGACAGAACCAATGACGAGCGGAATTTCCAATGTTGGCGGCAAATAAATGCCCATGCCAACTGCCAGCGGCGGCAGAGTCAGAGATTTTGTCGTCTTTGTTAAAATCAAGTCGAGAATGATGGCAACGATACCAACGCCAATGCCGAGTAAAATGTAATTCCAATCCAGACTGGAACTAAAAATACCTTGAGCAATCGTGGTCATTAATGTTGCCTGTGGTGCCGATAAGGCTTGAGAAGCATCCATACCAGCTCGCGGCATAGCTCCGGTGAATCCATAGGCTTGATATAATAAATTTAAAACCGGTGCAATGGCAAAGGCACCGATAATCGAACCTAGAATTAAAGCAACCTGCTGTTTCCAAGGAGTAGCGCCTACAAGATGACCTGTTTTAAGATCCTGCAGATTATCGTTAGAAATAGACGCAATGCTGACAATGACGCTGGTAATGAAGATTGCCAGTGCCGTAGCAAATTTAGTTCCTTCCGGTGTTGCAAAAACGCCAAAGGAAGAACTAATGGCTAACACAACTAATGAAGAAATTAGAATACCTAAAATACCGATACCTGAAATAGGGCTGGCCGATGTACCGATAAGACCGGCCATATATCCACAGGCAGCAGCAACGAAGAACCCCATCAAAATAGCAATCAAAATGCCGACAACAATATAAATGAGTGAGACTGAAAAGGGTAATCCGGCACCACTGACAAAAGAATAAAACGTACCGAATAAGCCGATTAAAATGGCTAAAAAGACCAGTCCTACTGATTTGGGGGACATATCAATATCTGTGTGATGCAATGCTTTTTTTTCAGCTGTGTCGTTGTCTCGAATCGCATAAATGGACATTTTAATACCGTCTATAACGGGTTTTGCCAAACGAATTAATGTCCATACAGCCGCAATACCAATGCAGCCGGCACCGATGAAGCGAACTTTTTGAGCCCAAACTGCATTGGCAAAAGCTGCAGCAGTTTGGCCGTCGGCCGGAGAGAGAATACTCGTAAGATAAGGAACAAATACGGCCCATGCCAGCAGTGTTCCGACTAAAATAGCAATCCCACTCGCAATGCCGATGAGATAGCCTGCGCCGAGAAGGGCCATGGAAAAGCCCATTGGCAGCTGTGTTACCGATGTTTTTCCCAGCATAACCCAGTGATTTAGTTCTGCAGAAAAGATATGGAATCCGTTAGCGCATAAGCTTGTAAAACCAGCTAAGGCAGTACCACCGAGGATATCTTTCATACCCGTTTCTGTTTTAGCTGTGTCAGTGGAGGATTCTTTGGCTTGGCGAAGATCATTGCCAACTTTTAGAATTTCTGCGGCTGCTCGGCCTTCCGGATAAGGAAGGTCGCTGTTGACGACCATGGCGCGTCGCAATGGAATCGTAAATAGAACCCCTAACGAACCGCCGCAGGCACATAGAACGAGAGTTTCCCAAAAGGGAAATCCCTGCCAATAACCTAGCATTAATAAACCGGGAAGAATAAAGATGATAGCAGATAATGTTCCGGCAGCAGAAGCTTGTGTCTGTACCATGTTATTTTCTAAGATATTAGAATGTTTAAACATGCGCAGAATTGCCATGGAAATGACCGCAGCCGGGATAGACGAGGAAAATGTTAATCCTACTTTTAACCCTAAATATACATTGGAAGCGGTAAAAATAACTGTAATTAATGCACCGAGGACCATGCCGCGAATGGTTAGTTCCGGCAGGGCTGGATACGTTACAGTCTGAGAAGACTGTGATTTCATATAAAAACCTCCTTAAAAATTTCCCCAAACACGCCCTTTATATAATTATACCATATCGGTTTTATCTAGTATGTTGCGAAAATAGAATGGATGCACTACAAATATGTAATTTTTATATGAAGCCATCCATCATATTTTATGGACGATAGTTGGCCTGAAGTATGATATAATGATGGCAGACTAGCTATTCGGTCTATGAAGGAGGAATATTGATATGAAAGATACTGAAATTATTGATGGCGTATTGCAGGAATTTGCAGGATTAGCTAAATGCCCACGGCCATCACATCACGAAAAGATGGTTAGTGATTATATTGTGAAGCGTCTTCATGAATTGGGAATTCAGCAAGTTGTACAAGATGAAGTATATAACGTTATTGCCGATGTACCGGCAACAGCAGGCTGCGAAACGTATCCGTTGACGATTATTCAAGGCCATATGGATATGGTTTGTGTTGCTAAACCTGGCGTATCCTATGATCCATTAACTAGTGAAATCAAATTGGTGCGGGAAGGGAATATGCTCCGTGCTGATGGAACGAGCCTGGGTGCTGATGATGGCATTGCCATTGCCATTGCGTTGTATCTGATTCAGCAGGATACGGCCCATGGTCCGCTTCGTCTTATTTTTACAGTTGATGAAGAAACGGGTATGACCGGTGCTACTCACTTAGATCCTAAATATGTACAGGATGCCAAATATATTATTAACTGTGATTCTGAATCGATTGACGTATTGTGTGTTGCTTCTGCCGGCAGTGTACATACATATTTCAATAGAACGATTGATTGGCAGCAGCCTGCAGGTAATACGGCCCTTGCCGTTACGACAAAACATTTTATGGGCGGCCATTCTGGCGAAACGATTAATTGTGGGAAAAGCAATGCCATTCAAGCCTTGGCATATTTCTTACTTCGTTTGCGTCATGCCGGCGTAGCCTATACGATTGCATCCATACATGGCGGCAATGCTGCCAATGCCATTCCGGCAGCTGCTGAAGCTGTGATTACCCTGAAAGATACGGATATGGATACGGTACAGCAAGTTTTGACGACAACAAAACAGGAATTCGCTTTGGTATACGGCGACGTTGAAAAAAATGCCGTATTTGCTGTAGAAAAAACGACGATGCCGACGCGCGTATTTTCGCTGGAAGATACGAATGCATTGGTACAGCTTTTGTCTATCCTTCATTGCGGTGTATTCGCTATGAATCAGACCTTGCCTAAATTACCGGATTTGTCGGCGAATATCGGTACAATTGAAACGACAGATACAAAAGTTATATTCCAATATTTCCCGCGTTCTTCTTCGGATGCTCGCCTACGGGAATTGGTGGAAACCCTGCCGGTTTACGCAGAATTGACTGGATTTACGGTAGATATCGCTTCACCAGAACCGGCATGGACAGAAAATCCACACAGTACGCTGGTACCGCTTGTTGCCGATGTCTATAAAGCAGAAGGAAAAGACGTTCGCATCGAAGCAATGCACGGCGGTTTGGAAACAGGCTATTTCTATTCTATGAACCCGAACCTCGATATCGTATCTATTGGACCAAACAACAATGATATTCATAGTGCTGATGAAGCTGTGGAATTGGATACGGTGGCTCTCATTGTTCGCGTTATTGCAGGAACATTGCCTAAACTTGATAAATAACTAGTTATATATCGAGATGTATATACATAACAATACCCCCTTAAACCGTTATCGGATTTAAGGGGGTATTGTTATGGGTAAATATTTTATTCGTGACAATGACCGGAAAGGGAACAACCAGAACAGCTGCCGCTGCAGCCGCTTTCGGTACTGCGTAATCCAAACATAGCGGTAAGCGATTTGCGGGGATTAAGCATGCCGCCGGCTGTGATTGATAAACCAATTTGACTGCCTCCGGCAGCTTTGGCAACATCCGTTTGCTGGCTTACAGGCCAATCTCCATTGCCGGGACTGAACCGCCAAATGATTTTATATTCTTTAGGTTCACAAATTTCTTTAATATATTGTGTTACCATGTCCAACAGCTGACCGGATGCTACTGTTGCCGCAGAATCTAAGGCAATGCCTTTGGTAAAATCTTTAGCAAGGAAAGAGTCATCAATTTCCTTTTCTATAGTGGTACCTAAGGTAACGGCACTGCTTAAAATGATAGAGGCTTGTTCCAAATAAGGAAGAATCTGCTGGCTTTTAAAATGAAATGGAGCACTGCAGAGTATATGCTGCGAAGCCGTGTCGAAAAATACTTGCTGGAACACAGCCTGTGGTTTGGCAAGATGCAGTATCGTACTGCAGGCAGCTGTAATGATAGCGGAATCTACGTCGTCCTGACTGCGCTGTTCGACATATTGTTGTACAATTTGGCTGTTTATATGGGTTAATTTAGGTGTGTAAAGGGGCATGAAAAAAACATCCTTTCCTGTAAAATCGATGGTACGTAATGATCGTACATAGAGCATATTTATTATACCATAAAAAAGTGTAAAACTTATGCTATCTTATAGGGGCTGAGTACTGGCTACGCCGTACTGTCTATGCTATACTATAATATAGACTTTAAATATCTGATGAATCATGGAATGAGGTGGGTGTGTTGACACATATCATTGCCGTAACGAATCAAAAAGGCGGCGTTGGAAAGACGACAACAGCGATTAGTTTAAGTGCATGTTTGGCCGATTGCGGCAAGAGGACGCTACTTGTTGATCTGGACCCGCAAGGTAATGCTACCAGCGGCTTGGGCATTGATAAAACCAGCTTGACAAAAAATTTGTATGACTGCCTCATAGAGCATATATCTATGACTGAGGTTGTTCAAAACACAATGATAAAAAAATTAGCTGTTATTCCGGCTACGATGGATTTAGCTGGCGCAGCTGTTGAACTTGTAACAGTTCCTCAACGGGAATATGTATTAAAAAACGTACTTAATGAGTATTTGCAGTCCTTGAAGAAACCGTATGATTATGTCATTATGGATTGTCCGCCATCGCTGGGACTATTAACGGTTAATGCACTGGCTGCCGCAGATTCTGTGTTAATTCCGGTGCAATGTGAATTTTATGCACTCGAAGGATTGGCACAGCTCATGCAGACCGTGGAAATGGTACGCAGCAGTTTAAACGATAAATTGCATTTATTAGGATTACTAATGACTATGTACGATGGTCGTACCAATTTATCTATCCAGGTAACAGAAGAAGTAAAAAAATATTTTAGCGGACAAGTTTTCAAAACGATTATTCCGCGCAATGTCCGCCTTGGTGAAGCACCGAGTCATGGTGAACCTATTACCATTTATGATCCCCATTCCAAAGGGGCAGAAGTATATAAAAAATTAGCAAAAGAGGTGATTCGCCGTGTCGGCTAAAAAGAAAGGCCTGGGCATGAATACTGCATTGGGAAGCAGGTTAAAGGTCTTGGGATTGAATGAAAGCCGTGCGGAACATCCAAAAGTGCAACAGGGAACTCCCATAGAAATTGCTGTTGAAGCTATTCACCCCAATCCTAAACAGCCACGGCGGGTTTTTAATAAGGAAGCCTTGGAAACATTGGCAGCATCTATTCGGCAGTATGGTGTGATTCAGCCGGTAGTCGTGCAAAAGAAAGAAGCAGGCCGGTATGAACTGATTGCAGGAGAACGAAGACTGCGCGCAGCAAAATTATGTGGTTTGCTTACTATCCCGGCAGTCGTTCGAACGTTTGCCCCCAATACAGCAGCTGAAATTGCGTTGATTGAAAACTTACAGCGTGAAGATTTGGATGCCATTGAAGAAGGGGCAGCCTATCAAATGCTGATTGAAGAGTTTCATTTGACGCAAGAGCAGGCAGCTGAAAAAGTGGGCAAAAGCAGGGCCCATATAGCCAATATGATGCGCCTTTTGCAGTTACCAGATGAAATTAAGCAATGTATAACGGAGGGACGCCTTTCTATGGGTCAGGCAAGGCCTTTGCTACGGCTGACTAATAAAAAGCAGCAGCATGATGCGGCTATTTATATTATGGATCATGAGTTATCAGCCCGGCAGGTAGAAGCATATGTCAAAAAGCTGTTAACTCAGCCTGAAAAACCGAAAGAAGTACCGGAACCCGATGCGTATTTAGAGGCTGTACAGGATCAAATAAAAATGCATTTGGGTACAAGTGTAGCGATTCGGATGGGACGCAATAAAAAACAAGGAAAAATTGAAATCACATTTGCTTCTGAAGACGAATTAGAACGTTTATTACATATGCTGACAGATGAAGAAACTGAGTCAAAAGACTCGACATTATCGTCATTTCATGTATAATAAAAACAATCTAATAACTAAAAACAGCTCGTAATATACTAAAAGTTGCATAACAGCAGGAGGAAAGACATGTTTTACGGACTAGATATGCATATAATGTTTGTAGTGACAGCCGGTATAGCAGGGATTATAGTACTGCTTCTCCTTATTTATACCGTTATATTGAACCGCAAGGTACAAAAATTAGAAGAAAAATATGCATATTTTATGCAAGATGAAGCAGGAAAAAGCATGGAAGCTAAGCTGCGGGAAGATGTAGATAAACTACATAATCTGCAGGGAACATTGGACATGATTCATACGACACAAAAGGATATTTTGGCAGTTCAAAATCATTGTTTTCGCAAAATTGGTTTTGTGAAGTATAATGCCTTTGACAATATAGGAAATAATTTGAGTTTTGCCTTTACTGTACTGGATGGGAAAAATGATGGTTTTTGCTTATCCAGCGTGTACGGCCGCAATGAGTCACGAATTTTTGCTAAGCCAATTGTAGATGGCAAGTGTTTATACGGGATGAGCGCAGAAGAACAAGAAAGTTTAGATAGTGCTATTCATTATACCGGCGATATACAGACTACGCAAAAAGAAGAGTAATGTTACCATCCAGTGAATTTAGATAAAGAAGGGGTACGGTTGTCTTTTCAAGAACGATGTAAACTGTGGCAGGAACAGTTGAAAAAAAAGTTTTTTCAGTGCCGAACCAGCGTTCTGTCTTTTTTTAAAACCAAAGGCTTGATTAAAGATAGAACGGAGCCGGTTACGCTTTCAGTACAACAGTATAAACGAATCGTGCGGATCATAGTTGCTGGTGTGGTTGCTTTTATTGTCGTTATAGGCGTTGGCATCTACCAATTCCTTTCCTTGCAGCAAGCTCGTGAAAAAGAGTCGCTCCATGAGCAGCAGTTGGAATTAATGCGTGAAAAAACGACGTCGCTGCAGGAAAAAATGGATAAAATGGATGCATTAGACCAAGAACTGCGGCAAATGGTTAAAGGATCAGGAGTTGGTGACAGCCCAAAAGGTGAAGGTGGCGTAGCAGGTTCGCAGAAGAAATCACCGGATGTTTCTCATGCGAGTTACAATGACTTGTTATTAGCCACCTCTCGATTAGAAACACGCACGAATGCCCGTATTATCAGTTTTATTACGTTAAAAACAGTATTAAGTGATACAGCGGGTCAGCAAGTCCGGCAAATGCAGCAAGTTTCCAAAGCGTATGTATCACCAAAAGGCGGGACAAATGCTGTTTCATCTACGACACCGTCTATTTGGCCGGTTACGGGGACTATTACTTCGCCATTTGGATATCGCGGAAATCCTATTGGCGGCGGCACCGGTTTCCATGAAGGTCTTGATATTGCCGTAGATTACGGCACCCCAGTGCGGGCAACAGCAGCGGGAACCGTATCTATGGCCGGTTGGGTCGATGGATATGGTAACTTAGTAGAAATAGATCATGGCAATGGATTTGTTACGCGGTATGGTCATAATTCAATGGTTCTTGTTGTACAAGGACAGACTGTCAAAGCCGGTGACATTATTTCCTTGGCAGGCAGTACGGGACGTAGTACAGGTCCGCATGTTCATTATGAAGTACGCGTAAATGGTACGCCAACCGATCCAATGTTATTTTTACCATAGCATAAAAATTAGGGGAGAATTCGTTTCACGAGGAATGAATTCTCCTTCTTTTTACTTACTAGGCGAGAAGGGACAGAGCAGGTAATGAAAAGAAAATCATATATCCTTCTGATTGGTATATGTCTTATTATGGCAGGTATTGTTGGATTTTGTTATACGAAACAGCAAGAAACCATTATCATTGGCATTAATTTGGCATTACGTGGTGATGCAAATGGAGAATCGACAGAACGGGGCATCATATTAGCTAAAAATCAATTAAATAAACAAGGAGGCTTGTTGGGGAGGCCCGTTAAGCTCGTGTCAGTAAATAATCATGGTAAGCCGGAAGATGCCGCGCTGGCAGTGCAACAGCTGGCAATGCGGCATGTCGCTGCGATAATAGGTCCTAACGAAAATGAGTGTGCTGCAGCGGCAGTTTCACAAGCTGTAGATAAAAAAATTCCCCTGATAAGTCCAGCCGGCACAGCAGAAAATATAACGATGGATGTGCAGCACGATGGTGTGTATCCGAATATCTTTCGTATGACCTTACTGCCTTCCTGGCAGGGACGGATTATGGCGTCGTATGCCATGGAAATGTGTCATGCTGAAAATATAGCTGTATTTTATGATGATACGGCAGATTCTCATGATTTGGCGATGGGTTTTAAAGATGCCGTAGAACAGCATGGCGGTACCGTATTGTTGTATCAACAGATGGGGGATGGTGATGCGGTGACAGCGGATATGTTATCGGTATTACAGCAGTGCCAGGCTGTATATATGCCGATTCAACAGGATAAAGCAGCCATGTGGATACGATCACTGCGAGACAGTGGTGTAATGAGTCCTGTTTTGGGACCGGACAGTTGGCAGGGAGATGTATTGACAGCAATGGTACATGATGGATATTCACAAGAGGTATTTTATCTATCCCAGTATGCAGCAGATGTGAATGATGAACTGGCTGAAGAGTTTGCTGAGGCATATTATGAAATGTACGGGGAAGTGCCTGATACGTATGCAGCACTGGGATATGATTCGTTTATGATGCTGTCCAAAGCCATAGAAAAAGGACAGTCCGTACATGCTGACGATATTAGCAGCCAACTCACCCAATTGGAGAGATATCAAGGGGTAACAGGTGACATTCGATTTGATCAAAATCATAATCCCCATAAGCCGGGATATATATGGACATTTTTAGATAACGAGCCGGTTATATTAGGAAAACAACATGCGGCAGATATATGATGTTGCAGTTATACCATGAAGGATATGCAATATTTATATTTCACATTCCTTTACAAATGAGAATATAAATGATAACATGAAGGAGATGAACAGGCTGTATGATGCAGCCGGGCGTAAGCAGCAGGCGTGCCTGTGGGACTATCACACGTAGTTCCACAGGTTTTTTTGTATGAAAATACTGTTAAGCCTTGTGGACTTGTATCGTGGAAAGTTCGAATTAGATAGTATATAAGGAGCGATCAACATGTCACAAAATGAAAACCGACTGAAACATCAAACAGCTAGATTATCCGTTATTAGTAACAGTTTACTTGTCATAGGAAAATTGGCTGTAGGTTTTTCAACGGGAACAGTTAGTATTATTTCTGAAGGTATTCATTCAGGTGTGGATTTATTGGCAGCAGCAATTGCCTGTTTTGCCGTTAAACAAGCTGCGTTACCGCCTGATAAAGATCACGATTACGGCCATGGTAAAGTAGAAACGGTATCGGCAGCATTTGAGGCACTATTAATTATTGTTGCGGCCTTAGCTATTTTTTATGAAGCCCTTCAAAAACTAATTTATCCACAACCGTTACAGGAAGATGGATTATATTTAGCCATTGGCGTCATGGCCGTATCCAGTTTGTTGAATGCTGTTGTATCGCAGCAATTGATTGGTGTTGGCAAAAAGACTGGTTCGGCAGCATTGCAGGCAGATGGTATGCATTTGCGGGCTGATGTGTGGACGTCAGCAGCAGTCCTTACAGGCGTAGGATTGATGAAAATTACCGGTTGGTCTTGGATTGACCCAGCTATTGCTTGCTTAGTAGCGATTGGAATTTTACATGTCGGTTATGGCATGTGTCGCCAAAGTTATAAAGATTTGACAGATACGTCTTTGAATGAGATGGAAGAACGACGTATTGGTCGTATTATTTTGGATAACCCAGGCGTACTGGGATATCATCATTTACGTACTCGTGTCAGTGGCAATGTAACGGTCCTTGACTTTCATTTGGAAGTAGATAAACGAATTCCTGTATATCAGGCTCATGCTATTTCAGATGCCGTTGAATTTTCACTGCATACGAAATACGGTCCATGTGATCCAACAATTCATATTGAACCTCGTTAATGATGGGGATTTGTTATTGACATAGAGTATGATAAAAAGACTTTCGGCTGTATTGTCGAAAGTCTTTTTTACATGCTGTATATAACGTTTTTCAAGACAGATGCATATAAATTTTTTCTTGCATGTACGGTTGAGATTCGGTATGATACATGGGGTGATGCAAGATGAAGACAATGAATATATTTTTACAACAGTTACAGATATTGGCAGATGCTAAGAAAGAAGATTTACAAAATATATATGTGCAGCATGGTATTGTGCATATGTTTCAGGAACAGTTTACTTTAGGTATTGCGCTGCTGCAGGAAGCCTTGAAAGAAGATGGTCAGGGAATGGCAGCGATGGGTTCAACGAAAGAAATTATCATGGCTGCCTATGAAGAATATATTTTCATCGACGAAGATATATGGTTGCATATGATGAATGACAGTAGTAGGATGCATGAAGATATACAATTAAAACCGTTGGTCATGCGAATTCTCATGCATTATGTTCCGGCATGGCAGCAATTTGTCGAACACGTCCAGCATAGATAAACGTATCGTATACATGTCTTGTGCTTTTTGAGCAGGCTTGGTATACTGAATATGGTTTCACACAGATTACGGACCAATTTTGGATAACGACTGTGACATACATAGGATATGTCCGGCGTTATCCTTTTTTATTAAGGAGAATACAAAATGGGAAAAGAAATTCGCACCTATCATTGGAAAGACGGAAAATCACTGACTATTGGGAAAAAAACGTTGGTTATGGGTGTATTAAATTATACGTCTGACTCTTTTTCGGATGGTGGTAAATGGAATGATATAGATACCGCATTGCATCACATGGAGCAAATGGTTGCAGATGGCGCTGATATTATTGATATTGGTGCCGAATCGTCACGGCCTGGATTTACGCCTATTTCGGCGAAAGAAGAAATAGATCGACTGAAAGGCATTTTACCTAAATTAGTAGAAAACTGCCCAGTACCTATTTCTGTAGACACGTATAAAGCGGAAACAGCAGCATATGCGATGCAGACAGGAGCACATATCATGAATGATATATGGGGACTCCAATACGCACCAGAACCAGGTGAAATGGCGGCAGTTGCGGCAAAATATGGTGTTCCTGTTGTGGTCATGCATAATCAGGATGGGACTGCGTATACAGATATAATAGAAGATATGAAACGATTTTTTATTACATCGGCTGTCATTGCGGCTAAAGCCGGTATGAAACAAGAACAGATTATCACGGATCCAGGCATTGGTTTTGGTAAAACATGGGAACAAAATCTGTATGTGATGAAACATTTGACAGATCTTACAGCCTTACCATATCCGATGCTGCTTGGCACAAGCCGTAAAGGCTTTATCGGCCGTATCCTCGATTTACCTGTAACGGAACGCATGGAAGGAACCGGCGCAACTTGCGTGGCCGGCATACTGGCAGGCTGTGCCATTGTTCGTGTTCATGATGTCAAACCAATTGCTCGGATGTGCAAAATGACAGATGCACTGCGCTTATAAAATTTTGTAAGATATATTTTGTGGAAGTACGATTCCATCCCATCAAACTGGCAGTAATATGATACAATAGGGTATATATATAAACTGACACTGAGCGGAGGTGCTCTGATGGAACATAATGCAACGGATTGGATGAATATTGCCAAACATTTTTATTGGGATGAAGCAGAACTGCGAAACTTTTCACAGCGTTTTTCGATAGAAATAGAAGAAGCCTTAGCAGGAAGGGCTTCTTCTTTATCAACGGTGAAATCCTATTTAGGCCTGCCGACAGGAAACGAAACGGGAACCTATTTGGCCCTAGACTTTGGTGGAACGAATGTACGCGTTTCTCGAATTCGATTGTTGGGTAAACATTGTTTTATGGTAGAAAAGAAAGTATCTCGTCCTTTACAACTAGCGGGATCGTATAATTACATGTCGCCGCAAACAAACGTTGATGAATTATTTGATTTTATTGCGTCCCTCGTTGAAGAAGCGGCAGGGGGACATAAAGCATATCGGCTAGGGCATACCTTTTCTTTTGGTGTCATTCAAAACCATGTACAAGATGCCGCATTGATTCAATGGTCCAAAGAAATCCAAGTCCAAGGCGGAGAAGGAATGTTGGTGAATACGCTTCTAAAACAAGCCTTAACACGGCGCGGATTGGAAAACATTGAACCCGTTGCATTATTAAATGACACGACGGCTCTATTACTGGCTGCAGGATACCAATATGGATGCAGCAAAATTGGTATTATCTGTGGTACGGGATTTAATATTTGTTATTATGAACCAACATTACAGATGATTATTATTTTGGAAGCAGGCGGTTATAGTGAGGCAGCACGAAATTATTGGGATGTTGCTGTCGATGAAGCATCCCAACGGCCGGGATATCATAAGCTGGAAAAGATGATTGGCGGTGCCTATCTCTGTGATGTATATCGACAGGCCGTCATGACGTATTTGGGAATATCGCAGTTGCCTGCGTTTACGACGAGAGAGATGAATTATATTGTTGCTAATGAAAGTAATCGTGATTGCCGGTTGTTGATGGGGCAGTTTTGGCAGCGTATCGTATCTCCCCGTGATGTTAAACCGTTGCGTAGTATTGGTGCGGCTATTTTTGTGCGGGCCGCGCAGTTGACAGGTGCAGCCTGTTATGGTGTCTTGCAGCATTTATATACAGCTGGAGAAATTCCTCGCCAGACCATTGCTGTTGAAGGAAGCGTATTAGAGCATGTACGGGGAAGTTTGTTTATGATGGAAGATACATTGCGAATTTGCCAGTCAGGAAACTATGTACAACCTATGCTGGCTGAGCCTATGTTGGTTAAAGATGGGCCTTCTGTGGGGGCGGCGATTGCTGCAGCCATGGTTTCCTAACGTTACACCTGAGATTGAGCAGGATTACGGCCCAGGTCATGAATCATCTGCATATCGACAGATACAGCATTACCGCCGGTTGTTAAATAACCGCCAATCATTAAACCGTTCAATCCGCTAGTTAAGGCATATGCCTGCATGGAACGCAGATTGACTTCGCGGCCGCCGGCTGTGCGTATGAGTGCTTTTGGCAGAATAAAGCGGAATACGGCAAATGTGCGCAGAATTTCCCATGGGAATAGGGGCTGATTGTTTTCAAAGGGTGTACCGGCAATGGGATTGAGAATATTCAAAGGCACAGAATCAATGCCTAATTCTTTCAGTGTAAAGGCCATTTCTACGCGTTGTTGCGGTGTTTCGCCTAGCCCCAGTATTCCGCCGGAACAAACACGCAGACCTGCTTTTCGAGCTATATGAATAACGGATGCTTTATCGGCAAAGGTATGGGTGGAACAGATTGCTGGAAAATAAGACGGCGCTGTTTCGATATTGGCATGATATCGGGACACGCCGATATTTTTTAGAGCGATAGCTTGCTTTAGTGTGATAAGCCCCAGGGAACAGCATGTTTCGAGTTTTACTTCTTGACGAATCCGTTTTAAGGTGGTTAGAATAGCATCAAATTCCGGGCCTTCTACAACAGAACGGCCGCTGGTAACAATAGAAAAGCGAGCAGCTCCGGCAGCCTTTGCCTTTTTGGCGGCAGCAATCATGGTATCATTATCTAGCAGAGGATATACGGAAGCGTTGGTATGATAATGGGCTGACTGTGCGCAAAACCGGCAATTTTCCGGGCAGTGTCCGGAACGGCCATTGATAATGGCACAACAATCTACGGTATCATTGCTGTAGTGCTGGCGAATTTTATCTGCCATAGCAAGTAGTAACGGCGTATCATCTTGGGGAAGAGAAATTAATTCTAATGCTTCAGACCGTGTGATATCGCTTCCGTGCAGTACTTTTTCTGTATAGGATTGCAATGTAGTTATGTTCATGAAGAATGCTCCTTTTTGTATTGATTTTACGCTAGTATACACAAATAAGATTATAAAGTCAACTTATTATTAAAAAGAAAATGGTTTACAATACAAGGGCGTTTTTTGTTATATTGTACAGATATTTTATAAAATACCTCTTTTCACCATGCCAGTTTTTCGCTACAATATATAATAACGATAAAATTAATGAAAAAGGATCGATCTGCATGCTGCAAATCAATAAGGAAATCAAAACCCCTTATTATGTACAAATATATGAATATTACCGTCATGAAATTGAAATCCAGCGCATGATTGCCGGTATGCGTCTTCCTTCTGTACGAGAATTGGCACAGTCTGTCAATGTCAGTAAAATGACTGTAGAGAAAGCGTATTACCAGCTTGCCAGTGAAGGATATATTATTCGCCGTAAAAAAGCCCGCTATGAAGCGGCTTTTTTAGGTCCTATAGAAGAACGAAATCGCATTCCTGCTGTGGGAAATGTGTTACGGTGTACTGCTAAACCGACATATGCCTATGATTTTGGAAGCGGCGATATGGATATGGAGCATTTTCCGCTGGATGTTTGGCGTAAGCATATGAATCGGATTTTATCAGAACCGTCATACTTAACGGCAAGTAATGATGAACAAGGTGTACCGGATTTACGGGAAGCCTTGAGTCAGTATGTATATGAAACACGCGGCGTACATGCCAAAGCGGAGAATATTATTATTGGTGCTGGGACAGCGGCTTTGCTTAGTATATTAACAACGCTGCTGCGAGATACATGGCCGCGCATTGCGGTAGAAAATCCGGGATTCAGATTGGGAAGAGAAATTTTTCGCAGTATGGGATTTGCAATTGAACCGATAGCCATTCAAAATGGCATGTTAGACATGGAAACACTGCATCGCAGTGATGTGAAGCTTATGTATGTCAGTCCATCGCATCAATTTCCAACGGGAACGGTTATGCCGATTGGCATGCGGTATCAGCTGCTGCAATGGGCGAAATTGCGTAATGGATTAATTATAGAAGATGATTATGATAGCGAACTGCGGTATTACGGACGTCCGATTCCGGCACTGCAGGGATTGGATACAGCAGGGCAAGTGGTGTATATGGGAGCCTTATCCAAGGTATTGCCGTTTTTTGTACGCCTTAGTTATATGGTATTGCCACCGCGATTAATGGCTTTGTATAATCAAAAACGAAGTCTCTTTCGCCAAGGTGCATCCATTCCGGAACAGTGTGTGTTGGCAGCTTATATTCAAAGCGGTGATTTAGCACGACAAGTGCGGCGGTTGCGCAAAGATTATCAGGAAAAAGGCTTACTGATGGAACAGTTGCTGCAGGATGCATTTGGCAATCAGATACGAGTTAGTCGGATTACATCCGGTGTATATTGTCATATCACTCTGCGTAGTTCGTATTCTGCACAAGAACTGCGGCAAAAAGCAGAAATGGAAGGCTGCCGTGTATTGACAATGCAGTCATTTTATGAACAACCAGGACAAGATAAGCAAAAGGAATTTCTCTTGTCTTTTTCTAAAATACCCAGCAATAAGCTCAAACAAGCTGTGATGGCTTTGCAACGGGCTTGGCTGGAGAAAGAAGGATAAGAATGGCAAAGAGTTTACGTTTCATTCATTGCGGTGATTTGCACTTAGGTAGTCCGTTTCGCGACATTGCCTCCATTGATGAACGCTGGCAGCGTATTGTTGGTAATGCGACGATGCGGGCATTTCAAAAAGTAGTGCAGCTTGCCATTGATAAACAAGTGCATGCCGTACTTATTAGCGGCGATGTGTATACGAGTGCTGAGCATAATTTAACGGCGCAGCTGGATTACGTGCGTCTTCTTCATAAATTGGCCCAAAATGATATACAGGTTTTTGCTGTTCTTGGCAACCATGATCCTTTGGATGCTTGGCAGGCGAAGATACCTTTTCCGCCCAATGTACATATATTCAGTACGGAAAAAGTGGAACGCATGCCGCTGATTGTAGATGGTGAAGAAGTGGCAGCCGTATATGGACAAAGTTATGCTCATCAGGAACAAAGAGATAATTTAGCGTGGAATTTTAGTCGAACGTC
Source organism: uncultured Megasphaera sp. (assembly GCA_937895695.1). Taxonomy (GTDB): domain Bacteria; phylum Bacillota; class Negativicutes; order Veillonellales; family Megasphaeraceae; genus Megasphaera. Next base: position 7,596 of record CALBLM010000176.1, on the reverse strand, counting down.
AGCAGACCATTATGCTATCGGCTTGTTGCACACCCAAATTGGTGGACAATCAACATACGCACCGTGCAGTTTGACCGATTTAAAGGAAAGCGGTATGGATTACTGGGCATTGGGACATGTACATGCGCATCAAATCGTTTGTGATAAACCGTATATTGTATATGCCGGCAACCCGCAGGGCCTGGATTGCACGGAAACCGGTCCCAGAGGCTGTTATTATGTCGAAGTGGGACCTTATGGCACGACAGATATTGAATTTGTAGATACTAGCATCGTTCGCTGGGAAAGCGTAGATATTCCCATTGATTCTATTGAATCGGTATCTGAATTACGGGAGGCAGTCCGATTTACGAAAGAAAAAATACGACGAGAAGTTGGAAAACCAACGTTTCTTACGGTTAATTTTGTCGGTGCAGGCAGTATGTATCACGTTATTAACAATCCGGAAGCGACACAGTACTGGATAGACAGTTGGCGTGAAGAAGAACAGGGAAAATATGCTTTTGTTATGGTAGAACGGCTGCGTAATATGGCTCGTCCTAAGATCAATTTAACAGAACGTAGTAAACTTCCGGATACGGTAGGAGATTATTTAAACATAAGTGATAAAATAGATGATCTGCCGAAGGAAGAAAAATTGAAGACGCTGCGGGCCATTCTTCAGGAACGACCGGAATTTGAACGCCTTGGTGCGTATGGACGCGACATATCCGATGCCCGTCTTCTAGAGGCATTTGAAAAAGCAAAATGGCTGGGTATGCAGAAGCTGCTTACAGATAAAAGAGGATAGATACGTATGAAAATTATACAAATGAATTTAAATGAATTTGGCATCTATCACAATGTGGAATGGAATCCGCCAGACAAGGGACTTATCGTTATGCATGGCCAAAATGAAAGCGGCAAGACGACTCTCATGAAATATGTTCGCTCCATGTTTTTTGGCTATCAGCGAGGCGATTGGCGCGGATATAAAGGCCATATGGATATACGTCGTGATGATGGGCATGAATATCGTATTTACCGTAATGAAAAGGAATCGTATATGACAGACGGAGATCTTACGATTCATGAAGAACCGTCAGAATTATGGTGGCATGGACTAGATCGCCGGACGTACGATCAGGTATTTGCTATGGGATTGGAGGACTTGCAAGGATTTAAGATTTTATCCAGTGAAGAAGTTCGCAGTCATTTTTTTAGCATTGAAGGCGGTGTTCGCATGGGGACAACGCGACGGGATTTGACCCGGCTTATGGGAGAGCTACTCGTGGCGTCTCCGCAGGGGAAAAAGCCGATTAATGCCCTTTTACATGAACAACGTGATTTTGACCGCCGTATTCATAGCCTGGCATATGATGAAAATGAGTTTGCCGAATTACAAAAACATGAACGAACAACACATGAAATAGAAAATAGGATTCGCCTTGATATTGAAGAAACAAAGCAGCAAATTGAAAAAATATCTATGCCGATTGCTGCGTGGGATGTATACAAGCGCGGCCAAGATGCGATGAAACGGATGCAGGACTTGGCAGATGTGGCCCAGTTTCCTGAAGATGGCGCACAAAAATGGACGGATTTGGAAAATAAAATCAAAGAAATTGAAGAACAGATCAAAAAATTAGCCTCTATTTCCCGAGAAGGCCCGGCATTTCAGCCAGAGTGGAATAAATGGCTTATCTGCGGTGCCCAGCTGGATGATATTTTTCAACACACAACGGAATGGAAACAGGGGCTGTTGGAAATAGAAGACCATGCGGATACTGAAATGGATTGGCAGTTTGAACAAAATCAATATGTAGAAAAATTAAAACCGTGGAGTGGACAGACGGTGCCAGATCATGTTGATTGGGCTAGAGGCTTGTCACTGGCAGCAAGTTTGAACCGATTTACGCAGGAAACAGAAAAATGGCAGGCTGCTAAGCCTAAAAATGTTACCTCTCTTCCGGAAAAATCAGAAGAAGAATCGGGACATACTAAAGAAGAATGGACCGTAATTGGGAAAGCCGTATCAGCGATTCAAGCTTCCTTATTAGAACGGCAAAAAATAGAAGAACAACTGCAATGGCTGCAAAGTGAATCCGGTAATAATTCACATGGTTTTGCTATTCTTTCAGGATTATTTTTTATAGGAGCTATTGCGCTGCTGGCATTGACGTTTATGTATGATGTGGATCAGATGATGGGATTCGGCGGAACTTTGGGATGTGCTGTTATAGCAGCAGCTTTTTATGGTAAACAACGGATCAATGCCGGACGCATTCCTAAGAAAATTGAAGAATTGGAATTGCGAAAAAAAGGAATGGAAGATACCTTAATGACTTTGGCGGATCAAGCGCATTTAGACGTTCAGGCATCTGACAGTTTGGAAGTTTGGACTCAAAAACTAGATGAAGTTCGCAAAATGTATATGGATTGGAAAACCTATGAAACTAAAACAGCATGGGAAAAAGAACAGAAAGTCATGTACGATGCAATCTATGACAAGTGGGATAAAGAAGGAAAGGATTGGAAAGAAAAAGTAGATACCTGCCGTACAGCGTGGGAAAATTGGTTGACGACGACAGGCTTTCCCAAACTTTCGATAGAACATGTTCAGGAAGCGAAAGAAATTTGGGAAAAATGGCAACATGTAACGCAGTCCATGCATACTTGGCAAAAACGGAAAGAAGAATTGCAAAACCATATTTCCCAATGGCACGATGGTGTAGAGCAGCTGTTTCGGGAAATCGGAATTACTGCAGACGTTGTGCCGGAACAAGTAGAACGTGTATATAAGCAATGGCAGCAGATTCGCGTACAGGCAGAAGTGGCAAAAGAACAAGATAAGCAGCAAAAAGAACGGAATGCGCAGATTGAAGAACTGAAAAAGGATAAAGAAATTCGGCAACGTCAGCAACGAGATTTACTGGTTTTGACCGGTGCGCAGACAGTTGGTGAATTTCGCAGTAAAGTTCTTAAATTCCGCCAGTTTAAACAATATAAAGAAATTTATGAACAATCAGAAGCACATATTCGGCTCATTGCAAAAAATCCGAAAAATTTGGCTGCATTGCGACATGAATTAAAAATCCATACATTGAAAAATTGGACCGATGAACGAACCTATTATGAAAAGAAAATTGCTGAATCAGAAAAGAAACTGGCTGAAGTAGCTGAAAAACGGGGAACATTTATTGAACGCCTTAGCCAAATGGCTAAAAGTGATACGTATCATAAACTGTTGCAGGAAAAACAAAACCGCAAAGCCGAATTGGATACTAAAGTCAATGATTGGCTTACGTATGCATTTGCACAGTATATGCTCGGTGAAGCACAGGCGTATTATGAACGAGTCCGTCAGCCCATTGTTATTCGTCAGGCAAGTGATTATTTGCATTTGATGACACAAGGAAGATATACCTTACAGGCTACGTTTGACGGCAAACAGTTATATGCTGTCGATGGAACGCAACGACGAATTCCAGAAAAGCAATGGAGCAGCGGTTTAGGAGACCAAATATACTTGGCCATTCGCATTAGCTTGGCGATGGCATTCTCCAAACAAATTGAACCGATGCCGCTTATTTTAGATGATATTTTTGTTCGTTTTGATGAACAGCGACAAAAAGAAGCGATGCAGTTTTTAGCGGATCTTGGCAAGAAAGAACAGATTTTTCTATTTACCTGTTCCAAGACCACGCGAGACATTGCCAAGGAAGTGCGGCAAACATTGGCAGGAGAAACGGATACAATACATCTTTTTGAAATTGAACAAGGCACAATTCGCGAAGAATAAATATAAAAGGACAGCTTGTCTTTATGTGATTAGACAGGCTGTCTTTTTATATATTGACATTTTTTGTAATGCATGATATAGTAATAAAGAGTTAGGCGCAAAGAATTAGCCTAGCTTTTTTTAAGTTACAAAAAAAATTTTCTTGACTTAGCCTTATAGGTGTGATACATTATAAAGGCAGTCTTACGCAGGCAATCGGCTTGCGACTATTTATCATAGACTATCGATTAAGAGAGGTGTAAGGAATGCGTACAGCGATTACATTGGCATGCACAGAATGCAAACAGCGTAACTACCGGACGAATAAAAACAAGAAAAACAATCCGGATCGTTTGGAATTGAAAAAATACTGCCCGTTCTGCAAAAAAGAAACATTACATAAAGAAACAAAATAATTTGTGAAATAAGATGTTGCTTGATCTTATTTGGATGTGAGAGGTTATATGGCACAATCAGCTAAAAAAGCAGCACAAAAGAATAAGAAGAACCCGGGTAAGTCATTTTTACAAGGCGTTAAGGTAGAAATGAAGAAGGTCATCTGGCCGACAAAGAGAGAACTGATTAACTATACAGTTATGGTTATCGTTGCAACGATCGTTGTTATGGCAATTATCGGCGCATCAGATGGTGTATTTTCTCAGTTATTTAAAGTACTTCGTAATGTTGTCGGATAAGGAGGCCTGCGCTTAGATGGAATCAGATAAAAAATGGTATGTCATCCATACGTATTCCGGTTATGAAAATAAAGTAATGGCTACACTGGAACGCAAGGTCAAATCCATGGGCTTGGAAGACACGATTAGTAAAATTCTCGTGCCGATGGAAGAAGTCGTAGAGGTAAAAGACGGCAAAAAACGCACGGTAAAACGTAAAATGTATCCGGGCTATGTCGTACTTGAAATGGAAGTAAATGACCGTTCTTGGTATGTCGTACGCAACACTCCTGGCGTAACAGGATTTGTTGGTTCGGCAACAAAGCCCGTTCCGTTGGAACCGGATGAAGTCAAAAAGATTTTGAAAACTCAGGGTATGGACAATGAACCGAAGACACAAATTTCTGTAGAAATTGGTGAACAGGTTCGCATCACATCCGGTTCATTTGAAAACTGCATTGCTACCGTTACGGAAATTAATGAAGAAAAAGGTACCGTAAAAGGCCTCATTGATATGTTTGGCCGTGAAACAGTGGTAGAAGTCGACTACTCTCAAATTGAGAAGAGTCTGGAATAATATACTTCTAAATGCGGCGTAAGCCGCGAGTGGGAGAATCGAAAGATTCGCTTACCACATCTTGTAATGTAAGGAGGTGTAACTCACCATGGCAAAAAAAGTAACAAGAATGGTTAAGCTTCAGTGCGAAGCTGGCAAAGCAACTCCGGCGCCTCCTATTGGCCCTGCATTAGGCCAGGCTGGTGTCAACATTATGGCTTTCGTAAAGGAATTTAACGAACGTACAGCAAAACAGGCTGGTTTCATTATCCCTGTTGAAATCACTGTATATGAAGACCGTTCCTTTACATTCATTACAAAAACACCGCCTGCTGCTGTTCTCTTGAAAAAAGCAGCTGGTATCGACAAAGCTTCGGGCGAACCGAACAAGAAAAAAGTTGCAAAAGTTGGTCGTGATAAAGTTCGCGAAATTGCAACGACAAAAATGCCGGACCTCAACGCTAACGACGTTGAAGCCGCTATGAAAATGATTGAAGGCACTGCCCGCAGCATGGGTATCGAAATCGTCGACTAATCTCGAACGGTTTCTCTGCCCGTGGAAGGGGTCAATCACCCCGCTAAACCACATAAGGAGGAAAACACATGGCAAAAGTAGGCAAGAAATATGCTGAAGCAGCTAAATTGGTCGACAAAACAAAATTGTATGATCCGGCTGAAGCAGTAGATATCTTGAAAAAAATGGATACAGCTAAATTTGATGAAACTGTTGAATTAGCTGTAAACTTAAACGTAGATCCGAAATATGCTGACCAGCAGGTTCGTGGCGCCTTGGTTCTGCCCCATGGCATTGGTAAATCCAAGACAGTTCTCGTATTTGCTGAAGGCGAACAAGAAAAACAAGCTCAAGAAGCTGGCGCTGATTTTGTCGGCGGCGACGACTTGGTTGAAAAAATCAAAGGCGGCTGGCTCGATTTCGACGTAGCAATTGCTACTCCGAAAATGATGGGTAAAGTTGGTCGTTTAGGTAAAATCCTCGGTCCTAAAGGCTTAATGCCTAACCCGAAGGTTGGTACTGTAACGATGGACGTTGCAAAAGCTGTTTCCGAAAGTAAAGCAGGGAAAGTAGAATACCGCACAGATAAAGCCGGTAATATTCATTCCCCGATTGGTAAAAAATCTTTCGATGCAAATAAATTGATTGAAAACCTTACGACTCTCGTCGATACACTTGTCAAAGTAAAACCGTCGGGTGCTAAAGGCCAGTACATCAAATCGATTACCATCAGCTCTACGATGGGCCCTGGTATTCACATCAATCCGTTCAGCGTTAAAGGTGTTGTAAAAGCTGACGAACAATAATATCTCTCTTAGCTGTAGACTGAAGGTATGTATAATGGACACTTGTCCGCCATCTGAGGCTAAAACTAGTAGATTGTGATTATGACTAGTTCGGCCTCATGTAAATGAGGCCGTTTTTTTATTGCTAAGACGATATAAATCCCAAATCAAGGAGGTGTATCGAAACATGTCTATGTATGCAAAACATCAAGTATCCCCGGCAAAAGCTGCTGTTGTTGAAGAAATGAAAGAAAAACTGCAGTCTGCACAGGGTGCTGTTTTAGTCGGTTTTTCCGGCTTAAGTGTAGCTGAAGTTACAAAACTTCGTCGTAAATTCCGCGAAGGCGGTGTTGAATACAAAGTTGTCAAAAATACGTTAACTCGTATTGCTGCTGATGAACTCGGTTACAATGGATTAGATGAATTCCTCGAAGGTCCGACAGCTATCGCATATTCTACAGAAGATGTTGTAGCTCCGGCTAAAATCCTCAAAGAATTCATGAAAGAAACAAAGACAGAAGCTATTACCGTTAAAGTCGGTATTGCTGATGGTCAAGTTATTGACAAAGCATCTGTTGACGCATTGGCAAACTTGCCAAGCCGCGACGAACTTATCGCAAAAATCGTTGGCAGCATGCAGGCTCCTATCTCTGGCCTCGTCAACGTACTTCAGGGCAACATCCGCAACATGGTTTATGTGCTTGACGCAGTACGTGCTAAAAAAGCAGAACAAGAAAGTGCTTAATGCGGCGTAATAGAGATTGAATCGCAAGGCGAAACTAATAAAACTGAAATATTTACAAATTGATACTATGGAGGTATTTTAAAATGACTAAAGAAGAAATCATGCAAGCCATTGAAAACATGACTGTTTTGGAACTTTCCGAACTCGTAAAAGATATGGAAGAAAAATTCGGCGTATCTGCTGCAGCTCCTGTAGCTGTTGCTGCAGCTCCTGCTGCTGGCGGCGCTGCTGCTGAAGAAAAATCCGAATTCGACGTTGTCCTCACAGCTGCTGGCGACAAAAAAATCGGCGTAATCAAAGTTGTTCGTGAAGTAACTGGCCTCGGCTTGAAAGAAGCTAAAGCACTCGTTGATGGCGCTCCTAAAGCTGTTAAAGAAGGCGTTGCTAAAGCTGACGCTGAAGCTCTCAAAGCTAAACTCGAAGAAGCAGGCGCTTCTGTTGAATTGAAATAATTTCCTTTGGGAATTACAAGCTCTGCAAATCGCATGAATGTGCGGTTTGCAGAGCTTTTTTGGTTCTATAATACATGTTGGGGTCTTGTGGACATCCGTATTCACAAGGC
>CALBLM010000175.1 GCA_937895695.1 uncultured Megasphaera sp. | reverse complement strand
GTCTTATAATATTTTGGATAAAAATTCTTGTGTTCGGCTTTCTTTGGGATGGAAGAAAATATCATCCGGCTTGCCTTGTTCCAAAATAATTCCTTCATCAATAAAGAGAACTCGATCTGCTACTTCACGAGCAAATCCCATTTCATGCGTTACAATTGCCATAGACATACCGTCTTTTGCCAAATCTTTAATAACATCCAATACTTCGCGAACCATTTCCGGGTCTAATGCCGACGTCGGTTCATCAAACAACATAAATTTGGGTTTCATCGCCAAGGCACGAGCAATCGCAACACGTTGCTGCTGTCCGCCAGACAATGTTTCCGGATAGGCATCTTTCTTATCAGCTAATCCAACTTTTTCCAACAGCTGCATTGCTGTCTTTTCAGCTTCTTCTCTGCTGATACCACGCGTCTTCATAGGAGACAGCGTAATATTCTGCAGTACCGTCATATGCGGAAACAGATTGAACCGCTGAAATACCATACCGACTTCTTTACGAATATTATTAATACTTTTAGCGTCATTCATGCTAATGCCGTCTACGATAATTTCACCGGCCGTGGGTTGTTCCAAATAATTGATGCATCGAAGAATCGTACTTTTACCGGAACCGGATGGTCCAATAATAACAACGACTTCTTTATCATGAATCGTAAGGTCAATGCCTTTTAAGACATGATGATTGCCAAAACTTTTTTTTAATCCCTTAATTTCTATCATCTGTTGCAAACCTCCGTTCCAAATAGCTTACCAGACGAGCAATACTCAAGGTCATTACCAAGTAAATAGCAGCAACCGTAAGCCAAATTTCAAACGAACCATATGTCTTGGCAATAATCAGCTGACCGCGACGAGTTAATTCTTCAAACCCAATAACTGAAACCAACGATGTTTCTTTAGTCATAGAAATAAATTCATTACCCAGCGGGGGAATAACATGTTTAAATGCCTGCGGTAAAATAATATACCGCATCGTCTGCATCCAGGATAAACCTAAGGAACGGCCGGCTTCCATCTGTCCTTTATCGACAGACTGAATCCCGGCACGGAAAATTTCGGATACATAAGCGCCGCTATTAATCGAGCAGGCTGCCACAGCCGCAACAAACGGATTAATGCGTTCACCAATAATCATAGGCAAGGCAAAATAAATCAAGAAAATTTGTACCAGCATAGGCGTACCACGAATAATATTGACATAGCAAATGGCAATGCCACGTAAAATTTTTACGCTGGACAATCGGCATACACTCGTAATTAATCCCAATACAAAGCCCAGTCCGACAGCAATGGCCGTGATTTCAATCGTCACGCCAGCACCAGCCAACAGCAACGGTAATGAATTCCAAATCAGGCTAACATCAAATGACATGAATAAACACTCCTCTAATGAATTAAAACGTTAGACGTTACAAATACATATACCTTGCTATTATAGTATATATGCACTAAAAAAGCAAAGAAAAAATAT
>CALBLM010000174.1 GCA_937895695.1 uncultured Megasphaera sp. | reverse complement strand
AAGTAAAATTGTTGACAGCATGGCAAATGACGATGCCCGGTGCACCGTGCATCTATTATGGCGACGAAGTCGGGATGACCGGTGGAAAAGATCCAGATAACCGTCGTACCTATCCTTGGGGCCATGAAGATACGGACCTATTAGCATGGACTAAAAAATGCACAGCCCTGCGGCATGCCCATGATGCCCTGCAGACAGGACGCTGTATTCCTGTATATGCAGAAGGTACTGTATTTGCGTACGTCCGTTCTATTGAAGGCGGTACGGATGTCTTTTGTAAAACCAGTGCAGATGGTCGTTTCTTAATCGCCATGAATACGAGCACGACGACAACTAAAACGGTGACGATACATACGGACGGCTTATTATATGGTACATTGACGGCTGTCTTGGATACGGCTCAGACAGCTATTCCCACAATGGATGGAACGGTGACACTGACGTTGCCGCCAGTAACGATTGGCGTATGGCAGTGTGCCGAAAGCAAGACAAAACGGGCCGGCATCTTACTGCATCCGACGTCTCTGCCTTCGCCGTATGGCAATGGGACACTGGGACAAGAAGCCTACCAATACATTGATTTTCTCAAAACAGCCGGCCAAAGTCTCTGGCAGATACTGCCATTGACGCCGCCTTTATTGGGAGATTCGCCGTATTTATCCATCTCAGCATTTGCAGGAAATGAACGCCTTATCTCTATGGATGTATTGCATGAATGGGGCTGGCTGTCGGCAGACGAACTGGCTGTATTTCATCAAAACGCCAAACAAGCAGCTACCAAAGACCAACAGTGGCAGTGCAAAAAAGAAGCCCTATGGAAATTATCCCATCAGAAGCATTTACGCATTTCTTGGAATTCATATGAAGCGTTTTGCAAAGAAAATGCCTATTGGCTCGATGATTATGCTGTATTTCGTGCTGTTGATGACTTCTTTCAAGGGATACCGTGGACACAATGGCCGGAACCGATTCGTCGTCATACGAAACAAGGCTTGGCATATTATAAAAAAGAATTATCTGGTACGATTTCGCACTATACATTTTTACAATATATCGTGTATCGCCAATGGCAAGCCGTTCATGCTTATGCGAAACAAAATGGCATTACCCTCTTAGGAGACCTGCCCATGTTTGTTGCTCATCACAGCGCAGATTGCTGGGCCCATCAAGATTTATTCCAATTGGATGAGTTTGGGAATCCGACAGCTGTTGCCGGCGTACCGCCTGATTATTTTTGTGAAGATGGTCAGTTGTGGGGCAACCCGTTGTATGATTACGATGCTATGAAACAAACTGGCTATGCGTGGTGGATTGAACGCTTGCGGCATATGATGCGCCTCGTCGATGAAATTCGCATCGATCATTTCCGCGGTTTTGCCTCTTACTGGTCTATCCCTTCCGATGCCCAAACCGCGAAAACAGGCCAATG
>CALBLM010000173.1 GCA_937895695.1 uncultured Megasphaera sp. | reverse complement strand
AATCCCATCGGCATCCTGTCGAGCAATGGCCAGTAATTTAATTGCATATCCTAATTCATTAGCATGTTGAATATCTTCCTGTGCAATCGTTTCAATACCTTCTACATTGACATCGTTAAACGTTACGGCTGAATGGAATCCCAATGTTGCCAAAATAGCGATTTTTCGGGCTGCATCATAGCCGCTGACATCATTCGTCGGATCAGCTTCGGCATACCCTTTTTCTTGGGCGCCTTTTAACGCATCTTCATAGGACATGCCTTTTTCTGTCATATTAGACAAAATATAGTTGGTTGTACCATTCATAATACCGATGATTTCTTCAATCTGATTGCTGTTGAGGGAAGAATACATCGGCCGTACAATAGGAATACCACCGGCAACACTGGCTTCAAACTGAAAATCCACATTATGTTCTTTGGACATTTTTAACAGCGGAATGCCATAATCAGCAATGAGATCTTTGTTGGCACTGACAACACTTTTCCCCTTTTTGAAACATTGTTCAATGCATTTTTTAGCAAAATCTGCGCTGCCCATTACTTCAACTACAATTTCAATATCATCATCATTGATAATATCATCAAAGTTGGTAGTCAACTGAATCGATTCAGGAAGATCCATTTTTTCATACTTTTGTATGTCACGAATAAGAACACGTTTGATATGCACTTTGGTATTAAGCTGTTCTTCAATAATCGGCCCATTCATCGCCAATAAATCAATAACACCTTTACCTACTGTCCCACATCCTAATAATGCAATTGATACTTCTTTCATTCCATTTCCCCCTCACCATGTACTGTATATAATATATTTAAGCTTGTCCAATAATTTCTACCTTGCTGACACCGGACAGCTTTTCCAACTTTTTCATTAAATCGTCAATAGATTCTTTCATTTCTTTCGTTTCAATCGAAACGCTGACATCAGCCATTCCTTGAAGTGGAATGCCTTGATTTATGGTCAAAATACTACCGTTACTGCCTGCTATCGTATTCAGCACCTGTGATAATTCTCCCGGCTTATCTAAAATCATGATAGCAATTGTAACAATTTTTCCTTGCGTCACATCATAAAAAGGAAATACATAATCTTTATATTTATAATAGGCACTGCGACTTAAATTCATCATGTGTACGGCTTCATTAATCGTCTTTTTCTGATGATGCTTCAATATTTCTTTTACTTTAATTGTCTTTTTTATCGCTTCTGGAAGAATATCTTCACGCACCAAATAAAATTGGTAATTTTTCTCCCCCTTAACCTCTTTCATTATAATTCCTCCCCTGCAAAATAGGAATACGTTGCTTGCAGCCCAGGCAACAATTTTGTTATCGGTTTCCACTGCAACGCTTGTTTGGCAGCTGTATTATCAAGGGCAGAACAATAAATATCACCGCTGCGGGCATCTGCATACGAAACTTGCGCAGGCACTCGAGAAAAATATAATAAAATCTCCTTCAGTGCATTAATCGTCGTTTCAATTCCTGTACTTACATTATAAATACCCGATGGAACTGCCGCATCCATTGCCTTTATATTGGCTCTTACTACATCTTTGACATACACAAAATCACGGGACTGTTCACCATCACCATAGATAGTCAAATCCTGTCCCTGCGCCAATGCTTTTGAAAAAACATAGACGACACCACCTTCACCATGCCGTCCCTGCCGTTCGCCATACACATTGGAATACCGCAAAATAGCATAAGACAGGCCAAAGGTTTTCTGGTACATTTGAATATATTTTTCTGCAGTCACTTTTGTCAATCCATAAAAGGAGGTTGGCATGAGTGGCTGATCTTCTTTCAACGGCACGTGTACATTATCTCCATATACAGCGGCCGAAGAGGAAAAGATAATTTTTTTCACATCGTATTTACGGCACATATCCAGTACATTAATAATCCCCATGATATTTAGCTGAGCATCTTCTTTTGGATATTCCATCGAATACGGCACCAATGTCTGTGCGGCTTCATGAAAGACAATTTGAATATTTTCCTTCGCAAAAATACGTTCCAGTGCGTCTGCATGACAAATATCTTCTTCGTAAAAGACGGCCTGCGAATTGAGGTTCTTGCGACTGCCTGTACGTAAGTTATCCACCACAATGACATGGTGTCCTTCTTCAATCAGCGCATCTGTCAAATGAGAGCCAATAAATCCAGCTCCACCGGTTACTAAGATATTCATATCTCCGTTCTCCCCCAATCCTTACGGCAGCATTCCAAAATGAATGGGTTCTATATGCCGTTCTTTCATTAATTCTTTTATCGTCGGTGACACTAACGCATGAAATTCATCTTCCCAATGATATCCCCAAGAAAAAACCTGGGAAAGAACGGCCGTACTTTTACCGGGATGCATCATGATTTCATGAACACCAAAAGGCATACGCTGTAAAATATACGTCAAATTATGAAGATTCATATTACCACCGTCTATCATTCCCCAAAAATAATCAGTTGTCGTAAATTGAAGGCGTTTGACATCTGCCATGGCTTTACGAGATAAAAAGGTCAACCCATTACGTCCCATTACACGAGCAGGCCCGGCAGAAAAAGCTTTAAACGTATATTCTTCCTGCGGTACGCGCAATCGATGAAGGCCATATTTTTTCATCAGTGTTTGGATAATCGCCCAAATAGGCGGCAGCATATGCATGTGCTGATGACTATCAACATGCGTAATATTCAATCCTTGAGCCATAATTTTTTCTATTTGCGCATCCAATTCGCGATACACTTGTTCATAATTAATTTGCCCTTCCATTACTTTTTTGACAAATGGAATATAGCTCTCCGGTACTAAGCCATTTGCATCTACTAGTGTTGGAACTTCGCTTGGCGAAAGAATCGTCGGCAGACTGCCTACTAAACATAAATGAATGCCAATTCCCAGCCCTGGACATTGTTTAGCCAATGCCACAGCTTCGTCAAATGCCGGTCCCGATGCCAAAAGCGACGTACTGCGTAAAACACCGTTTTCATATGCTTCTATGACGGCTTGATTTACTTGTGTATGGATGCCGAAATCATCAGCATTAATAATGACTCTGTTCATTGTTTTGTATCACCGTAAAAAATCAAAATTCTTGAAATTTAATTTTCCTACTTCTGCCAGTGCTTGAGTTCCATAGGATTTGCAAAATGCCTGTATCGTTTGCGATATTCCTAAATACGCACCTTTAGGAAATGTCATCTCATATCGAGACGACAATGTTTTCATCGCGTCTACAAATCCGCTGCGGGCTAAAATAGATGCTGCTGCTACAGCCGTATCCCGTTCACCTTTCGGAACCTGTATGATCTGATGAGACGCAGCTATGGAACCCACTGCCTGCAGCACATAGTCTTCTTTACCGAACTTATCGACTATTATACATGGACATTCGTATTTTGACAATAGGCGACAAATGTTTTCTCCATGGAGACTTCCCAATAAATGGTTCAAATTTTTATGAATTCGTTTCAGGTTGTTGTATCGTTCATTATATTCTCGCGGCATAAATACGGTTGTCATACAGCGTTCGCCAAGCATCTGCTGAATTTGTGCTGCCAATACCGTAATTTTAGCATCTGTCAGCATTTTACTGTCACAAACACCTAAACTGCGAAGTTTTGTTTCTTCTTCCTTCGTAATCAGACAGGCCGCTCCGACAAGTGGGCCAAACACATCTCCCTTGCCCGATTCATCGCACCCCATCCAGCAAGGAATCCCTGCCGGATGCAGTCCAGCCATCGGCATATCCGATGCCGTTTTTTTATCAGTACGGGAACCACCGTTTACCAATGTTTCGACAAGATGTTTTAAAGGAGATTCTTTTCCCTGTATAACGACAGAAAATCCTTTTTTTCCATGATATATATTGATCGTCAATTCATCGTTGCCGCGAATGCAATGTATCTGATGTCCGTAATTAATATCTTTTTCACGGGTACAGCGAATATTAGCTTCATCTAGCTTTTTTTTTAGTTGTGAAACTCGTTTTTGTACTATATTATCCATAAATTATATACGCCTCTTCCTTTGCTTTTCGCTGCCATTCTTTAAGCGGAATCCCCGTTTTTACGGCAGCCCGGCGACAATCCTCATATTCAGCGGAAATATTCGTAATGGCTCCACCATACGAACTTATTTTACAGCGTATATCTTGCCCTTGAACATGAACGACTTGAATAGTACGGTCACAAATCATTCGCTGTACAGGAAAATACCGCACACCGATGGAGGTCGTTTCGGCAAATACAATCGCCGCCGCATCCTGCAGCAGTTCCTGACGGCACAAAATACACAGCATCGATGCCATACGGCATTTTTTCATCATCATCGGTACGGCCCAAACATCATTGACACCTAAATCCAACAATCGATTAAAAACGTATTCCATACACTGCGGATTCATATCATCAATATTGGCTTCTATCTGCCACAATGATTCCATGGTATCACCTCATTCGATTTATTGTATCTGCCATGCGGCCTGCACCAAATCCATTATCAATATTGACAACAGCTACGCCGGCAGCACAACTGTTAAGCATGGCCAACAATGCTGACAAACCATGGAAATTGGCTCCGTAGCCAATACTGGTTGGCACTGCAATAACTGGTTTGTCTACCAAACCACCAACAACACTTGCCAACGCACCCTCCATGCCGGCGACAACAACATTTACATTGGACTGCCGAATTTCTTCACTGCGCGCCAAGAGGCGGTGAATGCCGGCAACGCCGACATCATAAATACGCTGTAC
>CALBLM010000172.1 GCA_937895695.1 uncultured Megasphaera sp. | reverse complement strand
TGATAAGGTTTTGAGTGCTTGGGACGTACTCGTTATTGCCTTTGGCGCCATGATTGGCTGGGGCTGGGTTGTTTCTACTGGTGACTGGATTATGCAAGGCGGCGTTGTAGGGGCAATGCTTGGCTTTGTGATTGGCGGCATCATGGTATTTTTTGTAGGTCTTACGTATGCTGAACTCACGTCAGCTATGCCGCAGTGTGGCGGCGAACATGTTTTTAGTTTTAAAGCCATGGGGCCCATAGGTTCTTTTATTTGCACGTGGGCGATTGTCTTGGGATATGTTAGTGTCGTATGTTTTGAAGCATGCGCATTGCCGACGATTGTAACCTATATTTATCCGGACTTTTTACAAGGATATTTGTATACGATTGAAGGATTTGATATCTATGCATCTTGGCTGGCTGTGGCTGTATGTATAGCTGCTTTTATTACATATATTAATATTATTGGTACGAAAACAGCCGCTATTTTACAGACGATTTTGACGGTAATCATTGGCGGCGTAGGTATTTTATTAATCGTTGCGTCTGTATTTTCTGGACAAGCTGATAATTTAGATAATCAGTTATTTATGGGAACTACTACGGTGGATATGTTAAAAGGAACGTTAGCCGTTGCTGTTATGACACCGTTCTTCTTTATTGGCTTTGATGTCATTCCACAGGCAGCAGAAGAAATTTCTGTATCCTTAAAGAAAATTGGACGTATTCTTATTTTATCCATTGTATTAGCCGTTACATTTTATGCCTTGATTATTTTTGGTGTCGGATATGTCATGAATAATACGGCAATTGCTCATGCGATGCAAGGTGTTGGCGGCTTAGTCACCGCTGATGCGATGTCGATTGCTTTTGGCAGTTCGATTATGGCTAAGGTTCTTATTATTGGCGGGCTTTGCGGTATTATTACCAGTTGGAATTCTTTCCTAATCGGTGGCAGCCGGGCGATGTATTCGATGGCTGAATCGTATATGATTCCCCATACATTTTCGAAATTGCATAAAAAGTACAAAAGTCCTGTCAATGCGTTGCTGTTAATCGGCTTGCTTTCCATTATTGCTCCGTTTTTTGGTAAAAAAATGCTTGTTTGGGTTGTTGATGCCGGTAACTTTGGATGCTGTGTTGCTTATTGTATGGTAGCTATTTCGTTTATTATCCTTCGTTCCAAAGAACCGGATATGGCGCGTCCTTATCGCGTAGGACATTATA
This sequence comes from uncultured Megasphaera sp., assembly GCA_937895695.1. Lineage (GTDB taxonomy): Bacteria > Bacillota > Negativicutes > Veillonellales > Megasphaeraceae > Megasphaera. The sequence continues at coordinate 3,553 of CALBLM010000172.1, read as the reverse complement.
AAATTGTAGGTGCCATGGCCGTACTGATGTCTGGTTTTATGGTTGCCATGTATGTTATTCCCGGTTCCGGCGCAGCCTTAGTACCGCAGGAATGGGCGATGGTCTTAGGATGGGCTGTTTTGGGACTGGTCTTTGGTGCATTTTGTAAAGCACGGTATGGTGAAAAGTTTGCGACCCATGTGGATGTGGCACTGGAACCGCAGGCTGAAACGGCTCGTGATTTGGCATTCGGTCAAGCAATGGCAGATGCCTTGCAGGAAGTACAGTCAAACAGTGCTGTGACCTATGCAGAACGGCCACTGAATTTCTCGTTCTTTATGCCATCTAATATGATATTTGGTTCCCATACATGTCGTCAGATCGGAACGATTATCAAAACGTATGGCGAACGAGCTTTGATTGTAACCGATTCTACGGCAAATCGTATAGAAACGATATTGACACAGATGAAAGAAAGTTTAGATACTGCGAATATTACGTATACTATGTTTACTCATGGTGACAATAAGACACAGAACGTCATGATTCAAAATGGAATGGCACAGCTGCAACAGATTCAAGGACACGTCATGGTAGCTGTAGGCGGCAATGATGCCATTACGAGTGCGAAACAGATTATTTATGCCGCAGAAAAAGAATGGAAACAACATATTTCCCTGATTATTATTCCTACGACATATGATGTAGAAGAAGCGTTTCATGGTGTGGTTACGTGGCAGAATGATGACGGCAGTGAACGAAATATCTATAGTCCCAGTGCCAATGCTGCAGTTATTTTAGTGGATCCGGATTGCATGAAAGGGATGCGCAAGAAAGAAATTGCATTGGCAGGATTTGCTTCTATATGCCGTACGATTAATGCTTATACAGCCAGCACGGCGCAGCCGTTGGCAGATGCGATGGCGTTATATGGATTATCGTTGCTGCAAAAGTATTTAATCCCAGTATATACGGATTCAGCTCGAGAAACGGAATGGGAAAAAGTCGTATTAGGCAGTATTATTAGTTGTATGGTTGGCTATGGAACAGGCAATGTATTGTTACGCGGCATGAAAAAAGCGGCATCCTTGGTCGATATGGCGTATGAAGATATTTTGCCGGCTGTCTATCCGCTGGTGTTGGAATTAGCTTGTAAAAATAATATGTTCCGGTATGGCAAAATTGCTCGTACTATCGGTGGATTTACGGCAAATGACTGCACGCCACGGCTGCTTGAAATGGAACGGCAGCTGCAACTGGATGTTCGTACTGCTGATTTAGGATTGTCAGAAGAAGATATTGCCCGAATGGCAAAAGCCTATTTGGCATATGTAGAACATGCGACGACGGCGCATACGGACGCAGCTATGCCTGTACAGACTGCAACTGTATAATCAGCAATGAAGTGTTATGTCCCGATTTTATATGGAATGTATAGAATCGGGACTTTTTTTGCTGAAATAAAAAGGATTTTTTGCTATAATATCGAATTGTATATTGTATAAGAATAGTATGTTAAATATTTGCATATTGGAGGTAGTCAATATGACACTCAGTCTATTTTGGTCGCGATATACGCTCGAACTGCATGATCGTCACATTCGCGCTATAGATGAGATGTATCAGTATCTTATTGCAAGAGAAAAATGGAATTGGTTTTTAGCTAAAATCCCTGAACAGGAACAAGTTCGCATACTGCGCGGTCATAATTTGGGAGCGGAAGCTTGGACCTGCCGCAAGTGGTTGGATCATATGTTGGAATGGATTAAAGAAAATAAACCGCCAACAGTATATGAAGCCGTCGTAGAACGAATTCATAGTATGGAACAGAAGCCTTTGGAAGATTTGGAAAAGCAGGCAGCCCATTCGCTGTCTCCAGAAGAACTGCAGCATTTGCAGCAGGCAGGATATTTTCAATGGCTAAAAAAACAAGAACCGTAATGCCGTAAAGGAGGTCTTATGACATTCATTATACGTGTATGTATATGCCTTGTGAGTGTATGCTACATGGCTGCAGCTGTCATACCACAAACGCAGGCAGCCGATACTGTACGGGCTATCATGATTACCGGAGATATTGACGGCAGTCAGGCTGCATTAGTACAGCGGGGTATTACACAAGCGGAAGAACAGCAGGACAAGGCAATTATGGTGCTGATTAATACGCAAGGGGGAAACGTTTCCAGTGCGTTGAAAATACGTGATATGCTGCAACAGACATCGCTGCCGACGATTGCGTATGTGACGTCACGTGCTTGGTCTGCAGGCGCATTGATTGCGTTGTCATGTCGGCATATTATCATGGCACCGGGCAGTAGTATCGGTGCAGCCGAACCGATTCCCAATACAGAAAAGAATATTGCTGCGCTCAAATCAGAATTCAGTGCTACGGCAGGTGCGATGGGCCATAATCCCAGCGTAGCTGAAGCGATGGTGGATAAAACAGCAGGATTTCCGGACTATGCAGAACCGGGAACGATTTTAGCACTGACAGATAAACAGGCAAAAGAATTAAATGTATCAGAAGGAACAGCGGATACGCCGGAAGATGCGCTGCGTTTTTTTAGTATGGGTGATGCTAAAACACAGTATGAAGAACGAAACTGGAAAGATATGATCGTGGGCATCCTGCAAAATGAATATGTTCGCATGATTTTTATTGCGTGTATTTTGGCAGCTGTATTTTTGGAAATCAAAACAGCCGGCATGGGTATTGGCTTAGTGACAGCTCTTATCTTAGGGGGTATTTTACTGGTATCCGGCGATGAATCTCTTGCAGCAGATATTAAGGTATTAGTTGCTTTTATAGGAAGCTTTCTTTGTATTGCCTTGGAGCTCATGGCACCAGGGGTCGGCATTTTTGGTGTCATTGGTGTCATGTTGCTGTTTGGCAGTTTGTTTTTTATGCTGGGAGCGACCATTGATGCAGTTTATATATTAGCAGGTGGCACTGTATTGGCCGTGATTCTTTTTTATGGTATGGGAAAACGATTGCCCAAGAGTCGCTTATTGTCAAAAGTTACCTTGCGAACGCGTTCTACCCAAGAAAAAGGGTATACGTCGCATGAAGATAAAAGTCAATATTTATATAAACGGGGAAGAACGATTACCGATTTAAAGCCTAGCGGTTTTGTGCGGATTGATGGCAAGCGTGTAGAAGCCAAAGCAGCTGGCAGTGAGTATATTAACAGAGATACGGATATTCGCGTTATTAACGTTACGGGATATTGTATTACTGTAGAACCTGTTCCCAAACGGAATGTGTAAAGGAGGTCCTTATGTCTATTTTAGCGATACTTGCAGTACCTGTATGTATTATTGTTGCCGCCGTTGTCGTAGTTTCATTATTTTTACATTTTGTGCCGCTCGGGTTATGGATTTCTGCCATGGCAGCTGGCGTATCCGTCGGCATTGTGAATTTGATTGGCATGCGTTTGCGACGTGTTGTTCCGTCTAAGATTATCCTGCCCCTTGTTAAGGCCAATAAGGCAGGCTTAGATGTCAATGTCAATCAGTTGGAAGCACATTATTTGGCTGGTGGCGATGTCGATCGCGTAGTCGATGCATTAATTGC
>CALBLM010000171.1 GCA_937895695.1 uncultured Megasphaera sp. | reverse complement strand
GTTGGTTTGACACCGGCTAATTTTAATTCAAAATCAACACCGGCATAATGCGCTGTTTCCCGATTTCCGGCAAATGCTGCAATAACTTTTTTATCCGCATCAATCACAACATTGCAAATAAACGCTAATTTAGCGGCTTTCGCAGCATACAGCATATCTTCATGAATAGGATTCCCATTGAGGATACCCGTACGCGCATAGGGGCTATGAATAAATTCCGCACAATGGTTCGCTAAAACCGTTACTTTGCTGGCAACGCCAGGTAAAACGGATTTGCGACCACCAGACATACCTGCAAAGAAATGTGGTTCTATAAATCCTTCCGAAATGAGCAAATCCGTTTTGACGGCCACTTTGTTAATCCGGCAGTCACCGCCAGACGGCAGGGTGCCAATACTAATCATATCTTCATCTTTACAGCTGTCATGAACAACAAATTTTTCATGTTCAGCAATTTCTTTCCCATACTTGGCAACAAGTTCTTCGTGCGTCGTATGACGATGCATTCCCGTTGCTATCAAAATCGTAATATCAATATCCGGGTTTCCCTTGCGAAGTTCAGCCAATAACTGCGGCATAATAATATGGCTTGGTACTGGGCGTGTATGGTCACTGGAAATAATCGTGCATGTGTTTTTACCTTTTGCCAACTCGCTCAATGTAGGACTGTCAATCGGATGTGCCAACGCATCTGCTACCAGTTCGGCTTCCGATTTGGGAGCTTGATATTCGTGTGCATGGGATTCTAACACACCAGCTACCTGATTTTCAGGAAGTTCAAATGTGACTTTTTCTTTGCCAAAGGGGACAGAAAATTGTTGCATAATATTTACCACCTTTCTTACTGTTTATTTTTTATCAACATTAATATTGTGCATATGTACGCTTATCAATCTATAGCTATTGTGAATAAATTCGTATAACCAACTAAAATTTTATAAAGAGAAAGGGTAAAGCCTATCAGCCTTACCCTTTACTGCACTATATGATTTTTCTAAGACTCTATATTATTCTTCTACCGGAACTTCTTCATTGATGCTGACAACTTTGCCCGGATTCATGATGTTCTTCGGATCCAATGCTCTCTTAATATCTTTCATGAGGCATAATTCAACAGGATCGGTGTAGTGAGCCAATTTAGATGCACGTTTGTAGCCGATACCATGTTCACCGGAGAGACGACCGCCAAGTTTGTAAACGAGTGCATAAATTTCATTCTGAATCTGCGGCAATACTTTCTGCCATTCTTCCTGAGAAAGATCGTCTTTCAAGATATCGATATGAACATTGCCGTCGCCGCAATGACCTGCGCAGTGCATAGCAATTTTATATTTTTTGGACAAGCGAGAAATCTGCTGTACAGCCTGTGGAATTTCAGTCATTGGAACAACAATATCTTCCATGGAGAATACTAAGCTGCGAGCACGGTCAGCTTCGAGGTATGCTTTACGGGATTTCCAAATAACAGCCGGGTCAGCAACCAAGGAGTCGATAGCTTTATTTTCATCAGCCAATTCAACAATTTTTTCACACTGATCCATCAATACGTCTTCATTATCGCCGGCAATCTGAATGATGATATAGTTACCTACATCAGATTTTGGTAATTTTTCATCCAAGAATACTTCAACCTGTTTGATAGAGGCATTATCCATAAATTCTACACAAACCGGTGTAATACCTGCATTCATAACTTTCGGTGTCAAAGCGATAGCATCATCGAGATTGTTGAATACAATCAAGAGGTCTTGCTGATATTTCGGCAAAGCAACCAATTTGAGGTAAACTTTTGTAATAATACCGAGTGTACCTTCGGAACCGATGTACAAATGCATAAGCATGTAGCCTGTTGCATTTTTACGGAATTTACCACCGAGAGTAACAACTTCGCCGCTCGGAGTAACAACTTCAAGACCCATAACCTGGTCACGTGTTACACCATATTTAACAGCACGGTTACCACCTGCGTTAGTTGCAACGTTACCACCAATGAAGCAGGAGTCCCCACTGCAGGGGTCGCCACCGTAGAAGAGGCCTTCTTTTTGAACTTCAGACTGAAGAGCAGACGTTGTAACGCCCGGTTCTGCAACACAGACCATGTTCTGTTTATCAATTTCAATAATTTTGTTCATTCGTTCGATTGAAATGATAACGCCGCCAAATGTAGCAACTGCACCTACAGCCAAGCCAGTACCAGCAGCACGCGGTACCATAACCGTATCATTGTCATAACATAATTTTACAACTTCAGAAACTTCTTTTGTATTAGCCGGCAATACAACAACCTGCGGCATTTTTACATAATGTGGATCTGTTACTTCATCGTGGGAATACGGTTCGAGTTTATCAGCATCCGTATATACATATTTTTCACCAACAATCTTTTTTAATTCTTCAATTAATTCCGGGGTAACTTTACCTTTTGCCATAATACATAACCTCCAAACAAAAATAAGAAATTTAACCCTGACTGACATCTATCACTTTAACCGTCACCGGTTTAAAGACACACCCACAATTCAGTCTTTTCTTCCGCGCTATGGTGTAAACCTTTAATAGCGTTTACAGAAAAGCCTATTAGATTCATACTGCATATCGTTTAGCTTTTCTTTTTCGTCTATTATTATACCCTATTCCCTCTTAGGTGTAAATTACAATTACACATTTTAGGCATATATCTTTCGTATTATATATGGTTGGGATATTACATTAATGCATAGTAACAATTTATTTTTATTCATAGCAGGCTAAATATATAAAATTTTTAATATTGTTATTTTTTTCTCGTTCTATTATGCTTTTTAGTAATTAATTGTAATTCCATTTAGTGATTATTATTCTTTCTTATACGTATCAACTTTTGTCAAAAAACACGTATAAAAAAATAAATGGCACTAAAAAAACTACCTTCATTATTCCCATTAGCAAGAATACGATACCTGTCTTTTTGACCATGCAAAAAAGACAGGGTAGAATAGCTTCTCCTCTGTCTTTTCCATTCTCTAAACTACGTATTACGTCTCATTTTTCTATGATTACATATGCTTATTTTTTTCAGCAGAAGCAATCACTGCTTCTGTAACGGCCGAACGAAATCCCTTCTGTTCCAATGTCCTGACAGCTTCTATCGTTGTGCCGCTTGGTGAACATACATCATCTTTTAATTTTCCAGGATGTTCACCCGTTTCTAAGACCATCTTGGCTGCACCCAGTACGGTCTGCGCTGCAAATGTATACGCCAAAGGACGCGGCATACCTTCTAGAACCGCACCGTCAGCCAATGCTTCAATGAACATATACACATATGCCGGCCCGCTGCCGCTAAGGCCGCAAACAGCATCAATAAACCGTTCATCCAGTAATTCTGCTTTGCCAAAACTATTAAAAATATCTAAGACCGCTTGTGTTTCTTCTTTAGATACCAAATCATTGACAGATACAGACGCCATTCCTTCGCCTACCATAGACGGTGTATTGGGCATAATGCGCACCAATTTAGTTGCAGACGGTAAATACGCTGCCAACTGTTTCATGGTAAGCCCGGCAGCAATTGAAATAACAACAGTTTCTTTCGTCACATGATCTTTGATATCGGTTAACACTGTTGGCATAACATAGGGTTTAACGGCCATAATTAATCCTTGCGATTTTTCAGCTAATTCTACGGCTGTATCTACGACTGTCGCGCCTATTTCTTTTGCCAGCACTGCTGCTTTTTCTTTATGAATATTATATACATATATATGGCTCGGTTCAATAAGTCCGGATGATGACAACCCTTTAGCTATCGCCTTTCCCATATTTCCAGTTCCGCATATACCAATTGTCTTAAACATATATATTGCGCCTCCTTAACATAAGAAGCCGGCATAATACGATACCGACTTCTTTGTCTTTTTATATTTTTATATTATGTTTATATTATGCTTGTTTTGCGCCAACTGCTTCAACAGCAGCTTTAATCTTAGCTGCCAACCCAGTAATTTTTGTTTTAGAAACAGAGCATACAGCTAACCGAATCCCATGGCTGAGCGGTACAAGAAAAATATTTTCCTTTTCCATGTAATCACAAACTTTTTGAGCCCCTTCCATAGGAATCGTAATGAAGAAGCCCGAAATATATGGTAAATATTTTAATCCGCATGCTGAAGCTTCCTTCATGAAAATATCAGCACGTTCTTTAATAAGTTTGAAATATTTAGCCCGTTCTGCATCTAATTCAGCCACTTTAGCCGGATCTTTGCAAATATTGACCATCGCTTTCATGGCAGCACTGTTAGAATTAGACCAAGTAGCACGACTTGTATATTGATTGATAGCTACAAATTCATTAGCCACATCTTCATTAGATGTAACACAAATCATAGCTCCCATACGCTGTCCATACATTGTAAAGCCTTTACTGCAAGTATAGGCAACAACAACTAAAATATTGTCCGGGAGATTGCCAAATTTTTTAAAGAATTTACGGCATTCTTGCTTTTCACCACTATAATCCAAATAAGCCACATCAGATACGAAAATAATATTTTTATCTTTTCCTTTAACAACTTGTTTTAAGAAATCCAATACATGATCCCAATCCGTATCGGATAAGGCAAACCCTGTCGGATTATTAGCCGGTGAATTCATAATAATAACCGTATTATATTGTTTATCAACGAGGGCCTGTACATTTTCCTTAAAACTTTCTAAATTAAACGTACCTTCTTTTGTTAATAAGGAAAATTCACGAAGCGTACGACCATTATCTTTGCACATAGAACCATATGCGCCCCAATGATAATCACTCGTAAGAATTTCATCGCCCCATTCAGAATAGTTATGAATAACATGGTGCAGCACACCGGAACCGCCAGATGTAGCGCAAGCACGAATATAGCCAGCCGGACGAGAGTCACCAAAGCACTGATCAATAGCGGCATTCAAGTAATCAGGATACCCTTGGATCGGCGCATAAGCAACGATTTCTTTGGGCGTTAATGCTTTATATGCTTTTTGGACAACATCTAGCATAACCAAATCGCCGTTTTCATCCAACAAAGAACCAACTGTGCCATTTACCACTTTGTCATTTCCTAGTTTTTCAGCTAATGCGACAGCACGATTGTTCGCACCAAAAATCTTATCTTCAGCAAATTTACCCTTAGCCTGCGGTGCAGCTACGCTCATTACCATGAAAATCAACTCCCTTTTCTATTTACTTTTCATTTATACCACAATCAACGCTATCTGACAATACCTATTTATAAATGCAATTGTATGTACTCTTTCTCATGTGCTATTTTTGTGTTATTTATATAAACTTATAAAGTATAGGTAATATGCGAGATAAATCAAAATATTTTTATCCTTATTTTATAAATTCATTGATATTATTTTGTTTTTATAGTAAACTAAGTATATAATTACGAGAAGTAAAAAAGGGGGCTATTATGTTTCATCATTCATCAAAAAGGAGTGAATCATATGGCATTTTTTAGTACAAAATCTATTGCACAGCTTCAATCAGATGCAGAAAATTCAAATCTTAGTAAAAATCTAAGTGCATTAGATTTAACATTTTTAGGTGTTGGCGGTATTATCGGAGCTGGCATCTTCGTATTAACCGGAATCGCTGCTGCTAAGTACGCCGGTCCGGCAATTTCTATCTCTTTTGCCCTAGCCGGAATCTTATGCGTCCTTGTAGGATTAGCCTATAGTGAATTTGCATCCATGATTCCTTCATCAGGCAGTGTATATTCGTACGCTTTCGCTTCTCTTGGCGAAGGGATGGCTTTTCTCACAGGTTGGTCCTTGCTCTTAGGATATACGGTTACAGGCAGTGCCGTTGCAGTCGGCTTTTCTGGATATTTGGCAGGTATTTGTAAATCCTATGGATATATCATCCCAGAGGTTCTACTAAAAACACCGGCAGAAGGCGGTATTATTAACCTTCCAGCAGTTATCATTATTTTATTGCTTGCTTTCATTTTAATCAGAGGAACGAAAGAAAGTGCTAAGCTCAATACTATATTAGTTTTTATTACTTTAGCTGCTATTATTTCTTTTATTTGTATTGCAGCACCTCATGTTGACGTTTCCAATTTTGAATCCTTTGCTCCTTTTGGAGTGCAAGGAATACTAAGTGGTACAGCTATTGTTTTCTTCTCCTATATGGGATTCGATGCCGTCGCTACTTCAGCCGAAGAATGTAAAAAGCCAGAACACGATCTACCGATTGGTATTATTTGTTCTGTTTTTATCTGTATGTGTTTATATATCTTAATGGCTCTTTCGCTGACTGGTGCTATTAATTATACTCAATTAGATACACCGGAACCTGTTGCGTATGCACTGCGTATTCTGAATTGGCCAGGTATTGCCAACCTTGTTGCTATTGGTGCCATTGCCGGTATCATTACAACATTGATCGTATATCTTTTCGGTCAAGCTCGCATTTTTTTTGCCGTCTCTCGCGATGGCCTTCTACCTGCAGAAATTGGTAAAATTCATACTAAATATCATACGCCGTATTTAGTCACGATCATTGGTTCTATTACAATCGCCATCATTGCTGGTTTCGTACCGTTAATGCATATTGTTGAATTATCTAATACAGGTGTCCTTGCTGTCTTTCTTCTCAACTTTATTGGTCTTTGGAAAATGCGCAAAAATCATCCGGAAATTCCTCGAAAATTCCATTGTCCCTGCTTACCTGTAGTTGCTACTATCGGTATTATTGTCTGTGCCTATTTAATTTATGCCTTATCTACTCTAACGCACATTCTCTTCATCGCTTGGATAGTCTTAGGATTTGTCATCTACCAAATCTATGGTCGCAAACACAGCAATATTACCAATCAGTAAGCAACATCATTATATAACGTATGATGCACTAAGCCTGAACCCTTTATTTTCATAGGGTCAGGCTTTTTTATTTCAACCACGTCCCGCAGAACTACAAAAGCACAAAAAAGACGCACTGGATATATTCAGTGCGTCTTTCCTATTAATCAGCGGCTTCCTATCCTCCCAGGGGGCCTCCCCC
>CALBLM010000170.1 GCA_937895695.1 uncultured Megasphaera sp. | reverse complement strand
CTACGAACAATAGCCGATATTCTTTGGCATTAAACCTATCAGCCGTGCGTTTTTCCGAGAACCCGTTCATGCCGGATTCGGTATACGTTGTGCCGTGTATCTCCATTTTTCCGGAAAACGCCACTAATGCGTTCATATTCGAATATCCCTTTTTTTGCACATACGCATCAAAAGCTTGTTTATATTTGACCGCTTCTAGCCGAGACCCGGTAACCACCATGCCTTTGGCGTTTCCGCCTAATTCAGGCATGACGTTTTTTCGAAAATGTTCGACAATAATCTGAATACGCTGCGTAATATTGGCATCTTGCAACATGGCAAAGCGATGAATCTTGCGTTTGGCTTCCCTCGTCTTGCATTCCGGATCATTTGCAATGACCTTATGCAACGTATAAAAAGTCTGGTACGTCACATAATTTGCCAAAACATCGAGGATAAACCTTTCTTCAATGGCTTGTTTCATCGAATACAAATGAAAGGCTTCCTTCTGTCCTTGTGCATTCGGTGTGCCAAAAAGCTGCAATGTTTTCCCCTTCGGCGTTGCCGTAAAGGCAAAGAACGAAACATTCTTTGGCTTACCATGCTGATTGAGTTTGTCTTGAATCCGATCTTGTACATCCTCTTCTATATCATCCCCAGAAGAGAGCGATTGGGTAACAGCTGCCATATCTTTACCGGCGGTGGAACTATGGGCTTCATCAATGAGAACGGCAAAATGCTTATCTTTCAGCTGCGTGACAGCATCTACAATATAGGGAAATTTCTGAATCGTCGTGCCAATCATTTTTGTATGTCCCTGCAAGGCTTCGGCAAGGTCAGCAGAACTGCAAGCGTCATCCATAACCCGAATCAGACCGTCTTGATGTTCTATTGATTGTACAGCCTTTTGCAGCTGACGATCGACAACGACCCGATCGGTCACAATCAAGATAGTATCAAAAATCTGCCGATTCTGCCTATCATGCAACGATGCCAGCCGATAGGCCAGCCAAGTAATCGTATTGGTTTTCCCAGAACCGGCACTATGCTGAATCAAATAATTGTGTGCCGTCCCATTCTTTTTTACATCGGCAATACTCTTTCGAATGCAGTCTAGTTGATGATACCGCGGGAAAATTAAATCGCCTTTGCCATCGACGAAGAGGAAC
>CALBLM010000169.1 GCA_937895695.1 uncultured Megasphaera sp. | reverse complement strand
TGCGTGAAATTCCGGCAGAAGCTGAAATTGCTAGTCATCAATATATGCTGAAAGCGGGTTTAATTCGTAAAAACGGTGGCGGTCTTTATACATTTTTACGCTTAGGCCGTAAAGTCGTATTAAAAGTAGAAAATATTATTCGTGAAGAAATGAATGCTACAGATGCGCAGGAAATCATGATGCCAATTATGCAGCCTTCGGAAATATGGCATGAATCGGGTCGTTGGAATGCATATGGTCCGGAAATGTTCAAACTAGAAGATCGCCATGGCAGTCACTATTGCTTAGGACCGACACATGAAGAATTGATTACAACACTGATACGGAATGAACTTCGTTCGTATAAACAGCTTCCTACAACATTATGGCAGATGCAAAATAAATACCGTGATGAAATTCGTCCGCGTTTTGGGTTAATGCGTAGTCGCGAATTTGTTATGCAAGATGCCTATTCCTTTGACATGGATGAAGATGGCCTTCATCAAAATTATAAAGTCATGTATGACGCATATGACCGTATCTTTACGCGTTGCGGCTTGAATTTTAAGCCTGTTGAAGCTGATAGTGGCCAAATTGGCGGTAATCATACGCATGAATTCATGGCATTGGCAGCAGCTGGTGAAGCTGAAGTCGTTTCCTGTTCTAAATGTGAATATGCTGCAGATATCGAAAAAGCGCTTCCCGGTACCTTAGACATGCCGAATGAAGAAGCAAAAGACGTGGAACTCATTGAAACACCAAATTGTGCAACTATTGAAGATTTAGCAAAATTTCTCGCTATTCCTGTAGAAAAAACGATCAAAGCCGTTGCGTTCACGATTGATAATGAAAAAGTAGTATTATGCATGGTTCGCGGCGATCACGAAGTGAATGATATTGCTGTACAAAATTTGATAGGCGGTAATGCTATTGAACCGGCTACAGAAGATCAGCTCAAAGCCCATGGCTTACAACCTGGTTATATGAGCCCCATGAATGCTGATAAACCGGATAATGAAACATTCTTTGTTGTTGTAGATCCAACGGCTATGAATGTTTGCAATGGCGTAACCGGTGCCAATCAACATGGCTATCACTATAAAAATGTTAATCCAAAACGTGATTTTGGAGATGTTACCGTTGCAACGATTCGTTTAATGACGAATACGGATGTTTGCCCTCATTGCGGCGCGCCTATTGATATCGTCCGCGGTATTGAAGTTGGCCAAGTATTTGAATTGGGAACTAAATATTCAGAAGCGCTGCATGCTACATTCCTCGATAAAAACGGCAAAGCCAAGCCGTTTGTCATGGGATGTTACGGCATTGGTGTAACACGTACTGTAGCAGCAGCTATTGAACAGTATCATGACGACAAAGGCATTATGTGGCCTGTTGCTATTGCCCCATTTGAAGTAGATGTTGTACCTGTCAGCACAAAAGATGATGCGCAAGTACAAATTGCCAATACGTTATATCAGCAATTACAACAATCCCATGTCGATGTTCTCTTAGATGATAGAAATGAACGAGCTGGTGTCAAATTTAACGATGCTGATTTAATCGGCTACCCTGTTCGCGTTACAGTTGGGAAGAAGAGTGCTGCTGAACAGACTGTCGAAATTAAAGTTCGCCGTACCGGTGAAGAAGAAGTCGTAGCTATTTCAAAGGCTGCTGAACGAGTACAGGCTATATTAGCAGATTTACGCGCTAAAAATATGTAACACATGTAGTTAACAAAAGGGACTGTAACAAAATGAGAACATTTACTTCATTTTGTTACAGTCCTTTTGTTATATCGTCTCTTTTTTTTAATCAAATTCTCATCAAATTCTCATCTTCCTTTAATCTTTCTATGGTATAGTAAGTCATATAGAAAATTTTCACGGAGAAAAGGAGCATCATAGTATGAGTACATGGGAAGAATGGGAAGCGACAACGCAGCATCTTTTAGCAACAAAACAATGGGAAGCATGTATGAATCATGCTGGCAGCGTAACAGAAGAAAATAAAAAAGATAAGAAATATATCCGTTCCATTGAACGGATATATACAAACGTAATGAATCAGCCTGCCTATCAAAAGGATATACGAGTTATACGTAAGTTGGCATATATATATTATCGAGAATGTATAACAAACAAACATGATTCGATGTTGAAATACGATAAGCAGTACTGTAAACGACAAGCTATACACTATTTTTCTATATTACTGCAACGAGAACGACAACCACATGATTTATATGCGTACGCTCAATTACTATATCGTCATGCAAATAATTTTTTACGTTACGATACCATAGATAGTAAAAAACGCACAAAAGAAACAGCATATACTTTATATGAAGAAGTAATTCAAAAAATAGAGAAAGAAACGGGAGATACCTAA
>CALBLM010000168.1 GCA_937895695.1 uncultured Megasphaera sp. | reverse complement strand
TTATTTATTTTTCGCAATACAACCTTCTCCATGTCTAATCTAGCCGCTTTTATTCAATACAGTGCTACCTATGCCATTTCTTTTTTATTATCTCTCTATCTACAAATCGTATTAGACATTTCACCGGCTCTATCGGGCTGTATTCTTTTAGTGCAACCTATCATGATGGCAATCTGTTCTCCCCAGGCAGGAGCATTATCCGATCGGTACGGTGCCCGCTATATCGCTTCTATCGGATTGGGTCTCACAACATTAGGCCTCTTACTATTTTCTTTCTTCATCGATGCCTCTCTATGGCTGCTCGTAATCGTTCTGTTTCTTATCGGTATAGGATCTGCATTATTTGGTGCTCCTAACAACAGTGCCATTATGAGTGCGGTCAAACCTACCTACCATGGCATTGCTTCCAGTATGCTGGCTCTCGTACGCAATCTAGGACAAGCATGCAGCATGGCCTTTGTAACGCTGATCTTATCTGCAGCAACAACTTCTTATTCCTCGTATGCCAACAATTTACGCATTGCAATTCAAGAAATGTTTTTACTATTTGCCATTTTATGTTTTTTCGCTATACTTGCATCACTAGCTAGAGGACGAACTCAAAATAAGATATAATATGTATAGTATATATTTTTTAAACGAGGTGTTATTGATGAAAAAACAACTTATCATCGGTATGATTACGGCATCCTTACTAGGATTTGGTGGTGGCATCGCCACAACACAGGCATTTAATTTAGGATCCATCTTAAAAGTCGGCGGCGTTTCTGTCCTCGTCGATAAGTTTGGTACGCAAATCAATGATTTTCTCAATAAATTATTGATGAAAAATGGTGTAGGAACAGATTATGCCACAAAAGTCGTACCTATTATCAGTGTAGGCAGCGGTAAATACGTCGGTGCCGTACAGGTCGTTGGACCCAAAAGCCAAGTAGATAAGGTACAAGCCGTCGGCCAATTAGAAGGGAGTTTTAATAATATTGCCCGAGCTAAAGCCTTAATACCACTCGCCACAAAAGACGTTACCAACCTCAATCGTGTACAAGGCGTCGGTGTTTCAGCTATGATTGACTTAAAATTCTAATATCTTCACGAATCCCCCTTTGCGTGGTAGAATAATACCAAAAATGAACAAAGGGGGACTTTTTTTGAAAACCTATCAACCGATTACACCAGAAATCATTGAAAAATTAAAAGCCATTACTGGTCCGTCTTATGTGAAAACAGACCGTGACATGTTGCTTCAGTATCAGACGGATTATGAAACAAACCCGGCTATGTTTCATGTTCCGGAAGCGGCTGTCCTTCCTGCCAATGCTGAAGAAATTTCACAAATTGTAAAACTTGCCAATACATATGATTTTCCTATTACCGTACGAGGCGGTGGTACTAGCCTGGCCGATGGGGCCATTCCGGTTTGCGGTGGCTTGGTTATTTGTATGGACAGACTCAACAAAATTATCGAGCTCAATGAAGAGGGCATGTATATGACTGTGGAAGCCGGCGTTCGTACGGTCGATTTGCAAAATGCCGCTAAAAAAGTAGGCCTTCTGTATGCAGGCGACCCTTCCAGCGCCGAAAGCTGTTTAATCGGTGGCAACTTAGCCACCAATGCCGGCGGTCTGCGTGCTGTTCGCTATGGCGTAACACGACATCAAGTATACTCACTGGAAATGGTAACGCCAACAGGTGAAATCGTCGAATGCGGCCGCATCCTCAAGAAATGTTCTACCGGGTATGACTTGGAACAACTTGTTATCGGCAGTGAAGGTACACTAGGCATTATTACAAAAGTAACAGTCAAATTAATTCCCCTTCCCCCATATCGTTTTGATGTGCTCGCTATCTATACAGATCCAAAAAAAGCCTTATATATGGTTCCTAAACTGTTAAAAGCCGGCGTAGATCCGACTAGTGTTGAATATATGGATAACTCGTACGTTCGCGATACAGCCGATTACTGCAAGTATTCCGACATGCCCCATTATGACGACGGAATCTACGTTATTATTACAGTCGAAACATTCCGCGAAGATGAATTAGATGCCAAAATGGACACGGTCTGCACGATTTGTGAAGAATCCGGTGCCGTTGATGTCTTAGAAGCAGATGAACGCATTTGGAATATGCGCCGCAATGTACAGACTTCCTGTGAAATGGTCAGCAAAGTATTCCTGACGGATGATGTAGTCGTTCCTGTCCATAAAATTGCATCTACCATTGAAAAAATTATGGAAATCGGTGAAAATTATCCTTTCCAAGTAAAAATCAATGCCCATATCGGCGATGGCAATTTACATATCGTTCTCTGCAAGATGGATATGAGTGATGAAGAATGGAATAAAAATGTTGAAGAATTCCATCAGCAAGTCTATGCCTATGCCTACAGCGTCGGCGGTCGTCTTGCCGGCGAACACGGCATCGGTGCTAAAAAGCTCAAATACATGGAAGAATTCACGCCAAGCGGCGAACTCGCTATCATGAAAACCATCAAACGGGCAATGGACCCAAAACTGATTCTCAATCCAGGAAAATTAATTGATGCATAAAAAATTCTTTATTTTATCTGTCTGTATTGACATATATAGCGAAGAATGATAACATGTACACCAACAAACTAATATTGTTTTCATCAAGAGCAGTCGAGGGATTGGCCCGATGACGCTGCGGCAACCCCCTTACGGGATAGGTGCCAAGTCCAACGATATCACATCGGCAGATGAACGAGTATATAATCAAGCCGTCATCTGTTGACGGCTTTTCTTTTTAGCAAAACAGTAGAATTTATTACGAGAAAGGACTTGATTATTTATGAATTCATCTATCAAAAAGCTTTTCGCTGCTGCCTTAATTGCGACAACGTGCATTTTTGCTGCTGGCTGCGGCGGTTCTGACAATAACAGTGCCAGTGCGGACAAAAAAGAAATTAAAATGGGCGTAACTGCCGGCCCTCATGCCGAAGTCATGGAAGAAGTTGCCAAAGAAGCAGCAAAACAGGGCATTACAATTAAAATCGTTGAATTCAACGACTACGTACAGCCAAACAAAGCCTTAGCAGAAAAAGACTTGGATATGAATTCTATGCAGCATCAGCCATACCTTGACAACGTTGTAAAAAAACAAGGTTTAAAACTGGCTTCTATCGGCAAAACGATTATTCTTCCAATGGCCGTATATTCCCACAAATATAAAGACATAAAAGAAGTTACTGATGGGGCTAAAGTCACAATTCCGAATGATCCTACCAACGGTGCTCGCGCCTTGCTTCTTTTGCAACAAGCGGGTTTAATTAAATTGAAAAATGGTGATTCTGTTGACGCTTCCGTACCGGATATTACGGAAAATCCAAAAAACCTTCAGTTTGTTGAATTAGATGCCGCACAAATTCCTCGTTCTTTAGATGATACGGACTTAGCTTGCGTTAATACAAACTACGCTATTCCGGCAGGTTTAAATCCGCAAAAAGATTCTATTCTTGTTGAAGGAAAAGATTCTCCGTATGCTAACGTTATGGTTGTTCGTGAAGAAGATAAAGACAATGCAACGTATCAAAAAGTATTGGCTATTTATCAGTCTGAACCGATTAAAAAATTCATTGCCGATCACTTCCAAGGCACCATTCTTCCTGCATTCTAATCCATACGTACCTGCCATAAAATACATCACATATTTTATGGCAGGATTTTTTATACTTGTACATTTGACCTATCAAAGGAGGCTATTTTCTTGTTCTTTCCAAAATTAGATAAAAAATCATTAACTGACGGTATTCGTATCCCCCAAATGGTAAAAGTACATCAAACGTTTCCGCATACAGATTTAGCAGATCCAGCTGCTACATTAAAACAACAGCTGCAATCATTAGATGCTGCTTCTGTTGCCGCCTTAAAGGGTAAACGCATTGGAATTACTGCCGGCAGCCGCGGTCTTCCCCACTACAAAGAATTAATGAAAACCTTATGTGATCAATTAAAAAGTTGGGGAGCTCTCCCATTTGTCTTCCCTGCCATGGGCAGTCATGCCGGTGCTTCTGCAAAAGGACAAAAAGCCCATTTGGCACAATTTGGTATTGAAGAAAACTACTTGGGCGTTCCTGTTCTTTCTACGATGGACGTTGTCCAAGTAGCTTCGTTAGACGATGGATTTCCCGTATATTGCGATAAAAATGCCTATGAAGCAGACGGGATTATTCTATTTAATAAAATTAAACCGCACACGCATTTTAAATATGACCACGAATCGGGATTATTAAAAATGATTTGCATCGGCGTCGGCAAGCATAAGGGAGCTGCTACGTTTCATGCCCACGGCTACGATCATTTTGGTCCCAACTTAGAACGAGTTTCTAAGGCATTTATGCAACATGTCAACGTTGTTTTTGCCGTCGGTTTGGTTCAAAGCCCCAGCGATGATATTGCCTACCTCGAAGTCATTCCCAAACAAAAAATTATCGAACGCGACGCAGCACTGCAAGTACGTGCCAAACAAGAACTGCCTCGTTTAAAACTTCCCCGCATTGATGTACTCATTATTGATGAAGTCGGCAAAGAAATCAGTGGTACCGGCATGGATCCCAACGTAACCGGCCGTACTGAACGGTTTAGTCAAGAAGCAGCCTTCCGTTCATTGGCACCGGATATTGAAAAAATCGTACTGCTAGATATTACGAAAGCAGCTCATGGCAATGCTTCCGGAGCCGGCGTTGCCGATATTATTAGTTACCGTTTTGTCAATAAAATTGACTTTGCCTCTACGTATACCAATATTATTACAGCCAAATCCTTCCGCATGGGAGCCATGCCTTTATATGCCAACAGCGATAAAGACGCCATTGAATTGGCTATGGCTCATTCATTTTTACCGGTTCCTAATGATGCCAAAATTGTCCGCATAAAAAACACACTATCCCTAGAAAATATTGAATGTTCTGTTAGCTGTATCCCTGAAATTCAAAAGCACGATGACATGGAAATATGTTCGGATCCCTATAGTTGGACATTCAATGAAGACGACAATCTTTGGTAATATTTTTTCTAATTTATAATTGACAAATTCATGATACTTCCAGTATAATGAACCTATCTTCATTAAAGGGGAGTAACTTTCTAACGATAGTATCAACAATCACTGCAGTATTTGCTGCTGGTATTATCTGCGAATCTGTATTCGTTAAGTGAGACCTTTAATACATCTTAAAATACGGGATGTATTAAAGGTCTTTTTTGTTATCTTAATTTTTTTATAAAGGAGTGTAAACTATGGACATATTCTCTAGCCAGTTTTTGATTGCTCTCGTTTCCATTATCGTATTAGACATTGTATTAGGCGGCGATAATGCTGTTGTCATTGGCATGGCTTCCCGTCATCTGCCCACAGTAGTACGAAAAAAGGCCATCTATATCGGCACAGCCGGTGCGGTTATTATTCGTATTCTTATGACCCTAGTCGCAACATATCTTCTTGCTATTCCGTATTTACAAGCATTAGGCGGCATCGTACTGCTACCTATTGCCTTTAAGCTGCTTAAACCTCAAGAAACAAATGCCGACGCTCCTGCGGCTACGTCCTTTACCAGTGCTGTTAAGACCATTATCATTGCTGACGCAGCGATGGGCATCGACAATATTTTAGCGATTGCCGGAGCAGCTCATGGCAATCTTTCCCTTGTATTTATCGGCCTAGCGATTAGCATTCCTATTGTTATTTGGGGCAGTCAATGCATTGCCAATCTAATGGATCGATTTTCTTGGCTAGTCACAGGCGGTGCGGCTATCTTAGCGTATACATCTGCTTCTATGATATTGCACGATAAAATCATCGGTTCGCTGCTGCAGCAATATATTCCCTTTAGCTCTTATCTGCTACCGCTCTTATTTATCGGTGCTATTCTCGTATATCAACGAAAAATATCCTCGTAACGACAAAAAGCGCATCTCCACTGTCTATGGGGAATGCGCTTTTTCAAGTAAATCACTAACTGATAATTTCTATAATGTCTATCTTCGTTGTATTGCTGTTAATTTTTCTTTCATAACGTTTTAATAAAAAGGCCCCAATTAAACCCCCAATGACCATACCAGCAAAGGCTGTTAATTCACTTGTATATCCATATTGATTACCAAACCAATAGCCAAAAATTCCCCAAATAATAATCAATGCCAACGGCATGCCAAAACACATGATACCGCCTACAGCTACTTTATCTTCGGGTATATTAAATTTGACAAATTGTCCTTTTTGGGCGCCAATCGTATTCACTGCATCAATGACTACATTATTATCACACATGCTGTCACTGCAAGGCGTATACAAATTATTGCGGTTTGTCTGCACTTTCGCCAATCCATTGTCATATACTTTTTCTACAATACCTGTTCCCGTTCTCATATATTGTTCTCCTTCTTTACGTAATCAATCTACAAGTATCGTCTTTATTATAACCCACTTTATTTATACTGAATAGGTGAATTTTATAGCGAAAAAAGAAGATTTTCTTCTTACTTTCTGTTATACTGGAATAGTCCAAAGGACATAAAAATGAAGTATAAGGAGTGATATCATATGGCAATTACGATTACAAAAGAAAACTTCCAATCGGAAGTCATAGACGCATCCGTTCCTGTTCTTGTTGATTTTTGGGCAGCTTGGTGCGGGCCTTGTCAAATGCTTTCCCCTGTTGTAGAAGAAATTGCTTCCTCCCATCCGGAAATCAAGGTTGGTAAAATCAACGTCGATGAACAACCCCAGCTGGCGCAGACATTCGCTGTCAGTGCAATTCCGACACTTCTCATTTTTAAAAACGGCCATGTTGTGCAGCAACTTGTCGGTGTCCAACCGAAAAGCACAATTCTCGCCGCACTCTCATAGAAAGAAGGTATTTCCTATGTACACGTACCAACCAGAAGGCGTTTGTTCCAAGTTAATTCAATTTGATATTCAAGATGGCCGCATCAAAAACGTATCCTTTGTCGGCGGCTGTCCCGGTAATTTACAGGGTATTAGTCGTCTTGTAGAAGGCATGACTCCCAACGATGCCATTTCCCGACTCGAAGGCATTCGCTGCGGTGGCAAACCTACATCTTGTCCGGACCAATTTGCTAACGCATTAAAACAAGCCCTTACAAAACAATAATATTCTGTAAAAAAGGTTCATCGGTTATATTTCTATATCACGATGAACCTTTTTCAGTTTCAATATCATCTTTCTTCTTATGTATTCGGCGTAGCTTCCATCATTTTACCTTCTGCTTCAGCCGCTATTGTTCCATCTTCATGCAATACGCGGCCTTTTGTAATATATAAACGGCCCCGATGGGATTCAATCCATCCTTCTGCTTTTACCCTTTCACCAATCCGTACGGCACTGCGAAAACGAATATCTAATTTAGCTGTATACGTCGGTACGCCAGCTGTACGAAATACATAATCTCCCATAACTTCATCCAAAAGCGTACTAATAATACCTCCATGCAGTCTATCACCATAACTTTCCAAATCTTTTCGCGCCACAAAATAAGCACTGCACATATTATTTTCCTGTTTCATTTTTAATTTTAAGCCAATTGGATTATTTTCACCACAGCCAAAACACCAATCTGTTTCCATTGCTTTATTCGTATCTTTATCCATACATACTCCCCCTTTTGCAATGTTTTAATTATTATACATCAAAATTTCTACTTAGAACAGTAAAGAATGCAATCGTATATCTTACGATTTAGATGAAAAATTATATCATTTTTATATTGACATTGATTTGCATTCTTGATATAGTATTATCAGAAACGGAAAGGAACGGAGGATGCACATGAATATCGATGCCATATTAGTAAATCACTGTTCTCCTACACTAGGGGTTAAAAATGGGCGCGCTTCTTTGTCTCCCCCGTTTGGAATCCCCAGTAGAGTATAAGAATCTTATTGATAATTATAATCATAAGTATAATTCAAAGGGGCTTCACTTTCGCATTTTATATTGTTGTCCCCAGCGTACACTGCTGTATATATATCGACCGGCAATGGTTGAAGCGTATATCAAACAACCTCAAATTCAAAATTTCTTAAAGCGTTTCGGCTATACAGAAAAAAGTTCGCTCAACACAATGCTGACATACTTATCCTATCGCTTTCGCAGTGGCGGTTGTTTTCCCCATGAATCAGGAATTTTCTTAGGCTATCCCTTGGAAGATGTATATGGATTCATTATTCACAAAGGAAATCATGCCAAGTTATGCGGCGAATGGAAAGTATACGGAGATGCGGTCAAAGCGTCTCATCTTTTTCAGCAATATGCCTGTTGCCGGCAAGAGTATATCAATCGTTTTGCTGTCGGGACAACCCTAGAATCGCTCATCGTAGCATAAGGAGGAACTATATCATGGTAGAAATCGTATATTGGAGTGGCACAGGAAATACAGAAGCAATGGCACAGGAAATTGAAGCCGCTGTAAAAGAAGCAGGGGCTGATGTAGAATCCGTTCGCTTTGAAGATACAAATGTAGATGCTGTAGCCTCAAAAGACGTTATTTTACTTGGCTGCCCGGCAATGGGTGCTGAAGAACTGGAAGACAGCGTCGTCGAACCGTTCTTCACAGCTTTAGCTCCTAAATTAAGCGGCAAAAAAGTAGGTTTATTTGGTTCTTACGGCTGGGGCAGCGGCGACTGGATGGATACATGGAAACAACGCACAGAAGAAGCCGGTGCTACTGTTATCGGTACAGCTATCGTCAATGAAACACCTAATAATTCAGAAGAATGCGCAGCCCTTGGCAAAGCCGCTGCACAGGCTTAAACTACATCCCCTTTTCAGTTCATTCATACCTCTCTAAAACGATACATGGGACTGGCATACAAACGCCAATCCCATGTATCATTGTTTTAGAGAGGTATTTTCTTTTTTTATTTTAAGTCTGCTCTTTGCTGTAAAATATGTTAGAATAAAACTATTAAGGAGGATTTATACATCATGTTTAATTTGTTTAAAAAAAATAATACCCATAAAAAAACATACTTTGCTTCCCCCTTTACAGGAGAGCTGCATCCCATTACAGAGGCCCCAGATGAAACCTTTGCCAGTAAAATGACCGGCGATGGATTTTTAGTCTATCCCACAAATGGCACCGTATATGCCCCAACAGATAGTACCGTAACCTTTATATTTGATACGAAACACGCCATTGGCTTATTAGCTGATGACGGCACTGAATACATGCTGCATATCGGTATTGACACGGTAAAACTACAGGGACAGGGCTTCACCGTATTTGTAGAAAATGGTCAGCATGTAAAAAAAGGGGACAAACTCTTAGCATTCGACATTGCTGTCGTTAAAGAACATGCCACATCTGACGCCTGTCTCTGCATCTTTACAGATATAGAAAAAAGTAAAGCCGTTCATATGGCTACTGAAGGTTTAGTCACCGCGTTAGATACGGCAATTTGGTTTGAATAGTATAAAGCAGGTATACATAAAAGCGAGCCGTTCTGATATACGACTCGCTTTTATTATATTTGGGTATTTTCTGTATAAAAAAATGACCACCTTATCTTTCCGCAACGTGGTCATCCTATATTGTATGGTGGAGATAAGGAGGATCGAACTCCTGACCTCTTGCATGCCATGCAAGCGCTCTCCCAGCTGAGCTATACCCCCATGATATATGTACTGCTTTTCATGACATTTATCATATCACAGATGCATTATTTTATCAATACCTTAATACATGTAATGTTTTTTCTGTTTTTTCCTTAATTTATTGATGTTATTTCAAATAATATGATAAAATATATGTATAGACAGATAGAATGGGGGGATTTTAGTCATCAAACAGGCTTTATACTGTATGACGAAAGGGGGAATTGTACTATGAATAATGAAAAAACGCTCTTGCTGCAATTAAGTCATCATATTTTATATTCTTACTTTGAAAAAAATGATTTGGAACCGCTTCTGTCATCACTAGCAGAAGACGTCGTTTGGATAGGTA
>CALBLM010000167.1 GCA_937895695.1 uncultured Megasphaera sp. | reverse complement strand
CCGAAAGAAATTTTATATGCCTATAATCCACATGTTGGGACCGATATTTTACGGCGTGTTGTAAAAAACATGCGTCATATGATAGAATTAGCAGGAGGTACGGTATATTTCCAAAGCTGCGTAACCGATATTCAACGAGATTCTACCGGAAAAATACGAGCTGTTGTTATCAATGGTGAAAAAGAATATCCTACGGACATTGTTGTCATGGGGATTGGACATAGCGCTAGGGATACGTACTATATGCTCCATGATCGGGGCATTGCACTCGATAAAAAGCCTTTTGCTGTTGGCGTACGGATTGAACATGAACAGGCACTTATCGATCAGTCACAATATGGATGCAGTGCTGCAGAATTAGGGCTGGAACCAGCTGATTATGCATTGGTATACCATAGTCCATCAGGACGTTCTTGTTACTCCTTCTGTATGTGTCCCGGTGGCGTTGTCGTCGGTGCAGCTTCTGAAGAAGGGCATGTCGTAACGAATGGAATGAGTTTATATCGCCGTGACAGCGGCATTGCTAATAGCGCATTGGTAGTGAATGTAACGGCTGACGATATGGGAGGAGACAGTCCTTTGGCGGGCATTGCCTTTCAGAGAAAATATGAACAGTTGGCTTATGAAGTCGGTGGCCGCAATTATCATGCGCCAGCCCAGACGGTAGGTGATTTTTTGCAGCGGCCGGAAAAAGGCAGGGAACAATCTGTTCACACGTATCGTCCCGGTATTACCTGGGCTGATTTGCATGATGTATTGCCGGCATTTGTAACGGATACATTGGCGCAGGCCTTGCCGTATTTTGGACGGCGTATTCATGGTTTTGACGATAATCATGTTGTGATGACCGGCGTGGAAACGCGTACAAGTGCGCCTGTACGTATTGTGCGCGGCGACGATCGTGTAGCACTGCGTGCTGAAGGCCTGTATCCGGTAGGCGAAGGAGCAGGATACGCGGGCGGTATTATGAGTGCTTTTTTAGATGGAATGGAAACGGCAATTACAATTATTTGTAAATATAAACCTTTGGAGGTAAAGTAAATGGCTAGATTATTTGGTACAGATGGTGTACGTGGTGTTGCAAATGATTCATTAACACCAGAATTGGCATATCATTTAGGTAGAGCAGCTGCTTATATTTTTGGACAGAATAAAGAACATCCCACGTTCTTGATCGGTCGAGATACGCGCCGTTCTGGCACCATGCTGGCTGATATTTTAGCAGCAGGCATTGCATCTGCTGGTGGTGATTGTTATATGGTAGGCGTAATTCCGACACCGGCCATTGCTTATTTAACGAGAACCCATCACATGGATGCGGGCGTTATGATTTCTGCATCGCACAATCCGTTTGAATACAATGGTATCAAATTCTTCGATGGCTATGGGTATAAGCTGCCCGATGAAACGGAAGATAAAATTGAAGAATACATGCTCAAAGACGAACGGGCAGGACTGCAGAGCCGTCCG
>CALBLM010000166.1 GCA_937895695.1 uncultured Megasphaera sp. | reverse complement strand
TCCCGTACTAAAGCTCCCTTTTTTTACAGACTATATTACATATAGTAAAAGGAGGGCATCATCGTGGGATTAGCAGATAAACATAAAGCTGCTCACGTCCGTTCGGCTAAAAAATGGCTGGAAAAAGCAGAGCAATCCTTTGACAATCAATCGACGGTCAAAGGAGAATTGAATCTCATGCTGGCAGAGGCAGAAATGAAAAATCTGCGTAAACAATGCGGTAATCATTCACGACTGCATGCTGTTGTGGCAGTATTGCTGTGCATAGGCTGTCTTTGCGGTACTTTGTGGATACAACGACATACGGAAGCGAATCGACCGGTGCCGATAGAGAAACGTCCCGTTGTGGAAACACAGGCCGCAGCCGTATCAGAGCCTATCCCTGCTGGATCGCAGCCGGAAACTACCGTGTCAGATATGCCCAATAAATCTGACAACACGACAAGCAGCAGCCGTGAAGAACGCCCTGCTGATGCCCCTATATTACAGGTTGAAACAGAACGGCATGTATCGTCAAACGAGACGACACCGCCGCCTGTTACACATAAAGCAGTACCGTCGGCAAAGCCGGTCTTAACAGAACGACAAATGCAAGAAGTTGTTCAAGATGCGCGCCGCAGCTTACGCGGTACGACAATACAGAATAAGTAAACGGAGGTTTTTTATGAATACGCGGAAGAAAAAGCTTCTCGTCCTGATGATAACCAGTGCGATGATGACTTGCCCAGTTTGGGCGAATGATGATGCCACCGCAGCTGTTTCCTCTGCTGCAGGCACAGCCACAGGCTATGAACCGACAACCAGTGGGGAAATGGTAACGACAACGGCCAAATCCTCTCAGGTTGCAACGGATGATAAGACACCGGTTAATGCAACGGTTACAGCAGCTGCGGATACGACGACGAAAGAAACGATGAAAGCAGCCAAATCCGGCCTTACGGGATATGAAACGGATGCAGAACTCGCAGAAATCGCAGCCGGCAAAACACCGGCAGAAGTGCATCAAGCAGCCGCTGCTGACGTAGATAAAGCAGCTGCAGAAAATACAAATTCGGAAGTACAACGCCAGGTAACTGCTGCGGTTGCGCCGAAACAGACTTTGCCAGGCACGCCCATTGATTTTCCTGCTGGTATGAATAATTTTACCATTGATACGACGGTGCCCAATTATCCGATGGCTGTCATGCCGCAAGGACAAGAAGGCAGTCTTCCGTACGGCAATATTATTACAGATAGTGAACTGAACCCGTATATCAATAAAATTGCCACATCCGTTACAGTAAGTCCTGTACCGGATCAAGCGATTGAAACGCATCTTATGCCTCGCTTGGCCATGCATGTAGGCGATGCGGTCAATGCCGATTACATCCGTCATGACTTAAATGTTATTGGTGCAACCGGTCTGTTTTCTACAGTTAAACCATCCTTTACGAACGTACCGGAAGGGGTAAAACTGAATTATGCCGTACAAATGAATCCTGTTGTTCAAGGGGTAGACATTACGGGCAATGAAAGCATTTCTACAGATGAATTGAAAAAACTGATTACGGTAACGCCCGGAACGGTTCTCAATACATCGGTTGTCAGCAAGAACATTGCCGATATTAATGCCGCTTACGGTAATAAAGGCTACATGATGAGCCGCGTGTCGGAAGTTAGCATGGACGACAAAGGCATTTTGCATTTGGGTATTTCCGAAGCCCATATCGAAGATATTCAGCTTCGCGGCAACAACAAAACGAAAAATAAAGTTATTATACGGGAACTGCGTTTTAAAAAGGGCGATATTTTCAACAAAGAAACAGCTAGCCGTA
>CALBLM010000165.1 GCA_937895695.1 uncultured Megasphaera sp. | reverse complement strand
CAGTCCTAAATGGCTCATGGCTACTTCATAGACATCGGGAAAACAATAGGCAACTGTTAATTTGACATCATCGTGATTTTTAACAACACTATTCCATTCACCGCCCACATATCGTGCCGGTTTCGTAACTTTACTAAGTAAAATCGGATCTATCGAGACTGTATGTGACACAAATATATCCTCCTATTTTCTAAAAAATCATCGTCTGCTGCCGCATGTAGATACTAAGCAAAATACCTAAACTCATCATATTCGTTGTCAATGCGCTGACACCATAACTCATAAAGGGCAGTGGAATCCCTGTAACTGGCATAATCCCACACGTCATACCAACATTAATTAAAATCTGGAATCCCCACATGGCTACAATCCCCGTTGCCAACAACATGCCAAAGTTATCTTTACAGTCTTTCGCTACCATCAGACCACGATATACCAACATAAAATATAAGAAAAGGATAAAAATACATCCCATAAATCCTAGTTCTTCACCGATAACGGAAAAAATAAAGTCTGTATGATTTTCCGGCAAGAAATTCAACTGACTTTGCGTACCTTGGAATAATCCCTTACCAAATAACATGCCCGAACCGATGGCAATTTTGGACTGAATAATATGATAGCCTGCGCCAAAAGGATCAGCATTTGGATTTAAAAACACAGAAATACGTGATTTCTGATAGTCTTTCAGAAAATGCCAGCCAATCGGTGCCAATACGATGGCAATGATAAAAATATTACGCAACAACGACATTTTGATTTTAGATACAAAGAGCATACCAAAACCAATAGCTAAAAATACTAAACTGGTACCTAAGTCAGGCTGCTTTAATACAAGCAAAAAAGGAATACCCATATACAGTCCAATCGGGATGATACTGCGCCATGTGTTGATTTTTCCTACTCGATCCGATAATAATGCTGCCATGCAGATTATCATAATCAATTTAGAAAATTCAGATGGCTGCAAGGTAATAGGCCCTAACTGAATCCACCGCTGCGCCCCTAATGCCGAAGTCCCAACAAACATAACTGCCAGCAGCATAAGCAAATTAATAATGTACAACGGCCGGGCAAATCGTTTCAGTTTTGTATAATCATAGCGACTGAAAAACAGAATAATCATTAGGTTGATGATAAATGCCGCGCCCTGTTTTGCTACAAAATCGTAATTAATCGCACCTTTATTGATATGCGTAGCACTGCCGATAATGCACAAGCTGATAGCCACAATACAAAAACACATTACCAGCAATACTTTATCAAAATTTTTCCATTCTCGTTTAAACATTTGTAACTCCTATCGACGATAATGACGCCAAGCCATAGACTGCCGTTGGCGCTGCCGCACAGAAATGCGTGCTTGAACTGTGGTTGTTTCTGCCTTTTCTGTACCATCTGTTAGTATAGTATTTGTCGCAACAGATGGTGCATCTTTTGGCTTTGCCATGTCGTTTATCGTGGCTGCAGCCTTTTGTAATTCCGTTGATGCTTTTGATTTCATAATTCCCAATTCATGAGGAATGGCTTCCCCCTCCCCTACGTTCTCCTCTGTATGGGGGAATGCAGAGGTCGTCTCGGCTGCCGGAAGCAAATCCGATAATGCCGGTATATCCAACGCTGTTCCTGTTTCTATATATGATACGGTCTGTTCCATTGCCGTATAAAACGATGTATTGTCACAAGAAATTAGAGTACCTTGTTGCGCGGCCGCATGAATCGCTGCATCATGCGGCAATATACCGGCGATTGTTTCGGGATTTAAGATTTGTATCATATCTTGCACGGATACATATCCAGGATCACAACCATAAAAATTATTAAACACGACATCGTAGTGAAATCGTTTATGCTTATTGCAAAATTGCATAACCCGTGCTGCATCACGCATCGATGACCACGTAGGCTCTATGACAAAAAACATCGTATCTGCAATAGCCACAGCATCTTTAAATGCCCGGCCCCTGCCAGGCGGGCAGTCTATCAATACGTATTCATAGTTTTTAGCTAATTTTTCAACGATGTACTGATAGGAAGGAGCATCTATTTTTTCCCATGTATGTTTTTGACTGGCTGCCAAAAAATCCAACTGCGGCGTAATATGCAGCAATGCCTCGTCGGTGCTACAATTTTTTTTCATAACATCACCGACATCATACAGGACATCATCTTGCATGCCAAACATCAAATCCAGATTACGCAGCCCCATATCGGCATCGACAGCAAGAACACGATGTCCCCGTCGCTGCAAACTAATAGCTAGCGAAGCCGTAATCAGTGTTTTCCCTACGCCGCCTTTCCCGGAGGCCACAGCTATAATGATTGCCATGAGAATGACTCCCTTCCCTATCTACTATTGTTGCTTATCGTTCTGTTTCGGTTGACTCTTTTGTTGCACTTCTTTATTTTTCTTATCCTTTTCCTTTTGTTTCTTTCCGCCATCAGCATATTCACCAACATGGAAATATTCTTCCAACATCATCTTAACAATAGGGCCGGATGCAACGCCGC
>CALBLM010000164.1 GCA_937895695.1 uncultured Megasphaera sp. | reverse complement strand
GTGCAGCTCTTTAACGCCTTCAATACGAATCACGTTGGTACCGGCACCGCGAATATTCGCGCCCATACTGTTGAGGTACGTAGCTAAGTCAACGATTTCCGGTTCTTCTGCTGCATTTTGCAGTACCGTTTTGCCTTCAGCCAGCGATGCTGCCATTAATATGTTTTCTGTAGCCCCTACACTCGGAAAATCGAGATAAATTTGGGCACCTTTTAATCCATCAGGAACGTGCGCTTCAATATCACCATTTTCTAAGTTAATAACAGCCCCCATGGCTTCAAAGGCTTTTAAATGCAAATCAATCGGCCGAGCCCCGATAGAACAGCCGCCAGGTAATGAAATTTGCGCTTTTCTCTTGCGTGCCAATAATGGGCCCATTACAAGGAAAGACGCCCGCATGCGACGCACCAAGTCATACGGTGCCGATGTAGAATCTAAATGACTGGCGTCAATTTCTAAAACGCCTTTTTGTGGATTTTCTATATGTACGCCAAGGGATTGAATGACATCGCAAACCGTATGAACATCATCCAATTTTGGGATTTCTGTCAATGTACTTTTTGTCGTTCCCAACATGGATGCGACAATAATCGGCAGGACTGCATTTTTAGCCCCGCTGATGCGAACCGTGCCCTGTAAGGGCTTTCCACCATGAATAATAAGTTTCTCCAATTCTGGTGCCTCCTAATAAAATTGAGTAGTATGTCATATATAGCATAAAGCGAAAGACAAGGCCTGCCTTGCCCATTGTTAGTATATTTTACTATCAAGTCATTGTACCATAAAAGCAGAAAAACTAAAAGAGTATAAAAAGAATATATTAAAAAGACGTGCTGCAGCACGTCTTTTTAATATATCGATTACATACGGTCCTTTGTAATCTATTATTTCTGTTTAGTAATAACATCACAGCCCATATACGGACGAAGAACTTCCGGAATCACGACAGATCCATCAGCCTGCTGGTAGTTTTCCAAAATAGCGGCTACCGTACGACCTACAGCAAGGCCGGAACCGTTTAAGGTATGAACATATTCCGGTTTGGATTTCGTATCGCGGCGGAACCGGATATTGGCACGGCGTGCCTGGAAATCCTCTGTATTGGAACAAGACGAAATTTCACGATATTTACCTTGTGCCGGGAACCATACTTCGACATCAAACGTTTTGGCAGCAGAAAAACCAATATCACCGGTGCAAAGGCAAACAACATGATACGGCAATCCCAAAGCTTTCAAAATATCTTCAGCATTATTCGTCAATTTGTCCAATTCATCATAACTGGTTTCTGGTGCTACATATTTAACCATTTCTACTTTATGGAACTGGTGCTGACGGATAAGTCCGCGTGTATCACGACCTGCTGAACCTGCTTCAGCGCGGAAGCACGGCGTCATAGCCGTAAAATATACAGGAAGCTTAGAACCGTCAATAATTTCACCACGATAATAATTCGTCAGCGGAACTTCTGCCGTCGGAATCATATACATTTCTTCGCCTTCCACATTGAGCCGGTACATATCTTCATAAAATTTAGGAAGCTGTCCCGTGCCTGTCATGGAGTCACGATTAACAATATACGGCGGAATAACTTCCGTATAGCCGTCTTTTTGAGTATGTTGATCGAGCATGAAGTTATAAACCGCACGTTCCAGACGCGCACCCAGTCCAATATAATAATAGAAACGGGCACCCGTTACCTTAGCAGCTCGTTCGGCATCGAGAATGCCGAGTTTTTCACCTACATCCCAATGATTCAACGGCTGAAAATCAAATGTTGTCGGTTCGCCCCATTTACGTACTTCTGGGTTGTCACTATCATCATTGCCAATCGGAACAGAAGGATGGCACATATTTGGAATCATCAACTGAATAGCGAGCATATCTTTTTCTACTGCTTTGACTTCTTTATCTAATACATCTATGTCGTCGCCTAATTTTTTCATCGCAGCGATTTGTTCGTCTGCATTTTCTTTATTACGTTTTAATTTACTGATTTCCTGCGTTACCGTATTGCGTTCACTTTTCATAGCTTCTACTTTTTGCAAAAGTTCACGCCGTTTGCTGTCAAGCGCAACGAATTTATCTACATCTACGTCTTTGGCATGACGGTTTTTAATATTAGCCTTTACTTCTTCTGCGTGTTCACGAATAAATTTGGTATCTAACATGATTTTCTTCCTTCCTCAACAGTCTGTTTTTAGATAAGCTACTATGTATTATACTCTTTATAGTCCCTTTTGTTCAATACCACTGAACAAATACCCCATATGATTTGTAGAGTTGAGCAAGACCAAACGCCATACGCCATTTTGGCATTCCAATACATTAATACAAGTGTTATCTTGTTTGATTTGCCAAAAATGGCTCATATCCATTCCCAGAACATCACAAATAATTGCTTTATTGACTGCATCATGGGCCGCTACTAAAACCGTTTTCCCATCATATTTTTGTGCGTATTCATTAAACGCCGCACGAACGCGACGCCGAACATCTTCCAAGGATTCCCCACCTTTTCCCGGCATTTTCACCAACTGCGGCTGTGTATGCCATTGACGAAATGCTTCCGGATAGGCTGCTTTAATTTCATCGGCCAGTTTGCCTTCCCAATCGCCATGATTGATTTCCAGCAACCGTTCGTCCTTGGCAACAGGAATATGATGAAGGTCCGCACAAAATGAGCACGTCATATAGGACCGTTCCAATGGACTGGAAATAGCTAAATCAATAGGCGTGTTTTTCAATCCTTCGGCTACTAAATGTCCTTGTTTCAGACCTCGTTCGCTCAGATGGGTATCTTCCTGTCCTTGATAGCGTCCTTCTATATTCCATTGGGTTTCGCCGTGGCGAATGAGTATAATCCGTACCATCGTTACCTCCTGTTAGTGAATGTCGCAGTGAATCAATTTCATATCGATAATCCCGTTAATCGAACGCAGTTTAAGCATAATATCATTCGGAATATCATCTTGTACAGCAATAGCCATAATATTGTTGCCCGTCTTGGTCATCCGTCCAACCTGCATGCCCGTAATATTGATATGAGCCTGGCCGAGAATCGTAGAAATCTGGCCAATCATATTCGGTTGGTCTACATGCGGTGCCAAGAGGAGATAGCCTTCAGGTGTAAAGTCTACGCGATATTCATCAATCTGAACGATTTTTGCTTCAGTCTGGTTAAAGAGCATACCGACTAAAGAATGTTCGCCTTTCGCTGTTTTAATCCGAACAGTAACAGCATCGACAAAGGTGCCACTGTCATGAGATTTAATTTCTTTAACAGCAATATGACGGGATTTAGCCACTTCACTAGCATTGACGAAGTTGACCGAATCTTGAAGGATTGGATTCAATGCTCCTTTAAGAACTGCTGTCGTTAAAAGCCGTGTTTCTGTATCTGCCAATGCGCCTGTATATTCAACTTGAATTTCTCTCATCGGTGCATCTGCCAAATATACGCCTAAGTTGCCCATTCGTTCCATTAAATCAAAATATGGATGAATTTCATTATATACATTCTGCGGAATCGGTGCCATGTTAACAGCTGTTGGAACAGGTTCACCATTCAGTGCGGCCATAACCCCTTCTGCAACGTCTACAGATACGCCAATTTGCGCTTCTACTGTAGATGCCCCCAAATGCGGTGTAATAACTACATTATCTAAGCCGATAAACGGATTGATGTCTTTCGTAAGCGGTTCTGTCGGGAATACATCAATAGCCGCTCCGGCTACATGACCGTTTTTCAGTGCTTCTGCCAATGCTTGAATATCCAGCACGGCACCGCGGGATACGTTGATAACGCGAACGCCGTCTTTCATTTTGGCAATTTCTTCTTTGCCAATCATGCCGCGTGTTTCTTTCGTTAGCGGCGTATGCATCGTAATATAATCAGATGTTTTCAGTAATGTATCCAAGTCAACTGATTCTACACCGAGTTGTTTAAAC
>CALBLM010000163.1 GCA_937895695.1 uncultured Megasphaera sp. | reverse complement strand
AAATCTCTTTGACGACTTCCGGATAAAGACGTACATTTTGTCCTGTCAAGAAAAACGTCGCATGAATATCTTCATCATGTAGTATGTTCAGAATCTTTTCTGTATTTTCCTTATTCGGACCGTCATCAAAGGTCAAATACACGACGTGATCGCCGTAATAATATTCACGCGTTTTGCCATATGTCAGTGGCAGCCCTTTCGCTTTTCGTTCTTCAAGAGTGTATTTGTCATATACAGGTTTATCATTATCCGCAGGCGGTAGGGAAAAATCATCTCCTACAAATGCTACATCCGGTTTTTGTTCTATGACAGACGATACAGGCTGCTCTGCTGTCTGCTGCGCTACATGTTGCTGATTACGCTGATAACAAATCGCACCAGCCACGGCCAAGAGGCAGATTGCTATACATCCGATGACGAGTTTGCTCGTTTCCTTCATTTCTCAACAACTACTTTCTTTTATTCGTATCATATGTTACATATTGGCGAATCGTACAGGTTTCACGATATCCGTCAGCCAATACGCTGGCAACTAATCCCAAATCTCCCAAGTCATCCAATAACGCTTCGGTCATGCGATGTTGTACGGCATTATATCCCGTACAGAACAAAACTCGTTCACACGGCATGCCCCGGAATAAGCCACGAGGATGTTTTAGCAGTTTTGCCAGCATAGCCGGCGTAATAACTGCCCCTTCCTTGCGACCCATAATGACCGTAGCCGTATCAATACCTTCTACCTTTTCGCCAGTCAAGGCATTGCCCAGCATTTGCAGATTCAAGACACCGATTACAGTATCACAATTTTCCGGCAACGGCACATCATTTGGCAGCGGTGCTTTAAGCCACTTATTTTTTGCTGCATCTCCTTCAATCAAAATATACCAGGCAGGATGACGCATTTTTATTTTTTCAATGATTTTGGGAGAAAGACCGATATATCGATCTTGGCTATCCAACCCCTGAAACCAGGCCGGTACATGGCCGGATGCAATACGTTCGGCACAAAAGGATTCTCCTTTTTCTACATCTTCTGTACAAATAACGTCAAAAGGTTCTACATTGTCCACACGAGCACTGTCCATGGGAACGGTACTGCTAACCATAATCGGCAAATGGCCTTCATGACCATATTTGCCCAACCGTTCCAATACTGTCGTCTTACCACCGGCACCAACAATAGCCGTAATACCTGGTTTTAACAACCGAAGCCACCGATTATCCTGAAACATATTTGTTCCTCCCTACGTACAGCAATTATTTTTTCATATTCATCTGCAACTGTTTACTATGGCCCTTCCAAGCTTCTTTTATCAGCTTGCGGACTAATTCAATCGTCAAGGTACGCCGTTCTGCTTCTGAACATGTCCCATAATTAGCAAATTGCAGCTCTTCACTTGCCAAATGGGCTACATTTTCTCTGACTGCCATACCTTTTTCTGTCAATTCTTCACTAGCACTTTTGGCAATCGCAGCCATTCCCGGCCGGCCGCCAATAACAATCTGCCACGAATCATCGGCATATAAAGAAACAGCGCCTGTCAAATACGGCTCATCAGCCGCCGACAACCGATACGCCCTATATGCCGTATAGACAAGTTCTTTGGCAACAACAATCTGAGTTATCATTTCTCCCATCGGCGGGCAGCCTAAATAGTCGTTTAAATTCATTCGCCCTTTATTCTGCAACATTACATCGACATGTAAAGATAATAAAATAGGCAATACAACAGAAAAGGGCATTTTAGAAGCAACTAATCCACCTAATGTACTGCGTCGCATCTCTTCTCGAGCTGCTTCTTCCTTCAGATACCGCGAAACAGCACCGCCAGCTAATTCTTTCATAACTGCAGAAGCTGCTAAGTCTGCCATCGTCACCATGGCGCCAATGACAATTTCATCGCCGCAGTCTTCAATATAATTGAGTCCGGTCTGTGATAAATCTACAGCCATATCATAATGCTTTTTTTGATATTTTACACCTTGTCGTCCTGCCAAAAATACGGCACTGGCCGCGCCTTTATATGCAGCATATGCTTCCGCCGCACTGTGAGGCGTTACGATTTCAGTACTGGTAATCAACGGGCATACACGCTCCTTCGTTACAATATAGTTTTCTGATACGTTCGACTAGCCACATTTTTTCTTTCCACATCTAGGGCAAAGGAACCATCCGTTTCTTCTAAGATTTTTTCTATTACGGCATCCACGCCAATCGCATCACATAAGGCCATTTCTTCCTTATACAATACCATAGGCATTAACAATTCTATCTTTTGACCATCTTGCATAGGTATTTCACCCAGTTCTCCATCGAATTGAACAATGGTCACTCCGGAAAACGGTGACTGCGAAGAAAACGGTTCTTGCTGTTCTGTATTGGCTAACAAAAATCCATAGGTCATCCAAATATGATGCACATGAGGGAACCTGCCGAGTTCCATCAGCAACCAAACCGGCCAGACAGCCGGATCGGATAAGGATATAGGCTGTTTGGGGTGAAACGGCCAATCTGCCGGCAAAATCAAGGATAATTCCGTATACATTTCTTTATTCCGCGGCAGCGGACCTGTTGGGCAATGAAGAGGAGCTGTACTCATTCCCATCGTATGCAATACATAAAATGGTTCTTCAACAGTCGGATATAACACTTCTACATCAATAGACAGCGGCGTATTTTTACAGTCTGACACAATTTGCCATTTCCGTTGCGGAAATAAGCGATGAAAATATGCCTGCACTTGCTTTTTATACTCCTGATGAAGGGGTGTTATTTGTTCAACATCCGTCATGGCAAAGAATCGTGGCATACACTGCCTCTGCATACTATCCCTCCTCATAGCTTTGTATTTTATTATAGCATAAATCAAACATACATCCTAATTTCTACCAAAGAAGCTGTCCAACAACTACACCCAGCCAGCAGCAACAAAAGGCACCGACAATCGTACCGCCGCCATAGCCAAAGGCCAACGCCGCATTGCCGGTCTGTATCAATGTCAGCCATTCCATATTAAATGTAGAAAATGTCGTAAACCCGCCGAGAATCCCCGTAATCACCAATAATTTAACCAATGGCGATATAGTAACATGGGATTGAAAAAACATCATGAGTAACCCAATACAAAAAGAACCTACTAAATTGACAATAATGGTTCCGTACGGAAATGAGATTCCTCCATGCGCATTTGCCCAAAGCGTCACAGCATACCGCAAAGCTGTACCAATACCGCCACCCAAAGCAACTGCCAATATTTTTTCCATAATAGCATCCTTCTTTCCATGACAACACAAAAGACTCCTACCTTTATCCATTAGGTAGGAGTTATCAGCATAAGCCATTCAGGCGAACTCCATCGCCTCTCTATTTCGCTCTTTATCATACCAAATGACTCAATTCATTGTCAAATATTCCATCCGCTTTTCTTGAAATTCATAAAATAACGTCGCCGTTATTCATCGCCCAGTATACCCACATATCTGTCCATCTATTGATGAGGTATTCATTAGGTACACGTATTGGTTTTATGCGAATGTTGTTTGTATCATACTCCCAAAATAGGAACGATTCTCTCTTGTAAAGGGTTTCTAAATATAGTACAATAAACATAATAAAAAAGGTTATATGTCGATATAATCTATATGCATGATATATTGTTTAGCAAAGGGATGACACTATGAAGACGCGCTGCATAGAGTTAAGTCAGTTTGAAGCAGAGTTGCTGCTGGCTTTTATAAACCAAGACAAAGATATGCCGATTTCGGCAGGTTTGTGCCGCATGATTTATCGTCGGCTCGAAGGAAAACCGGCATTTGCCCAAAGTCGTATTGACGTACGTGAAACCAGTACACCCATTATCCGTCCAGCCATCGTAAGTAAATAAGAACAGATGGAAAAATAAAATACCAAACCGGTCTCATCATCAGCATATTCTCTGATGGGAGACCGGTTT
>CALBLM010000162.1 GCA_937895695.1 uncultured Megasphaera sp. | reverse complement strand
AACAGCGGCTACTGGGGTTCCCGGTATATTGGTGCTAAACGAGTCAGATAACAGCTGTATAGAGAGTGGCTAGTAAAGAAAAGGACTGTACCCGTTCTTTGCTAGCCATTTCATATGATATACCCAAAAATGTGAGAAAAAGGTTGCTCCACTATGGTAAATGAGTGTATAATTTTCCCATATAAAAGAAAGAGCTACAGAGGGAGTGTTAGTTAATGAAGTATATGACGGGTAATGAAATCCGCAAAGCTTATTTGCAATTCTTTAAAAGTAAGGAACATTTAATTTTACACAGTTTTCCTTTAATTCCAAAGAATGATCCGAGCTTATTGTTAATTGGTGCTGGTATGGCGCCGCTTAAGCCGTATTTTACAGGTAAGTTAGTACCACCTTCGTACCGTGTTACAACAAGCCAGAAATGTATTAGAACCGGGGATATTGACAATGTCGGCCGTACTGCTCGTCATCATACGTTTTTTGAAATGCTGGGGAATTTTTCCTTTGGGAATTATTTTAAAAAAGAAGCTATTTCTTGGGCATGGGAATTCTTGACAAAAGTCTTGGAATTAGATACAGATAAACTATATGTTACCATTTATCCAAAGGACAAAGAAGCCTATGATTATTGGCATAATATGATTGGTCTGGCTGATGAACGCATTTTTAAATTTGAAGACAACTTCTGGGAAATTGGTGAAGGCCCATGCGGCCCGGATAGTGAAATTTTCTATGATTTAGGACCGGAACGAGGCTGCGGCAAACCGACATGTAATGTTGGTTGTGATTGTGACCGATATTTGGAAATCTGGAACTTAGTATTTACGCAGTATAACCGTACTAAAGATGGCAAGTATGTGCCTCTTGAAAAGAAAAATATTGATACCGGATGCGGCCTTGAACGATTGGCTTCTGTTATTCAGCAGAAAGAATCCAATTTTGAAACCGATTTAATTTTCCCGATTATTGAAAAAGTTATTTCTATCTGTCATGGTGACTATAATGATCCCCATCAAAAGATTGCCATGAAAGTTATTGCAGACCATATTCGTGCAATTACCATGATGATTTCTGATGGTATTTTGCCATCCAATGAAGGCCGTGGATATGTATTGCGTCGTATTTTGCGTCGTGCTGTTCGTTTTGGTCGTTTGTTAGGTATTAAAAAATTATTCCTGAGCAGTTTGGTAGATACGGTTATGGATATTTTGGGTGAAGAATATCCGGAACTGCGTGATCATGAAGAACTGATTAAGAAAGTTATTGATACAGAAGAAAAACAATTCAGTGCTACATTGGCGCAGGGGATGGAACTGCTCAATCAATTGATGGCTAATGCCGGTGATGAAAAGAAATTGGCCGGTAAGGACGTATTCAAATTATATGATACTTATGGCTTCCCTGTAGAATTAACGGAAGAAATTGCTGGAGAAAATGGTATGACCATTGACCAAGCCGGCTTTGACGCAGCGATGAAAGAACAGCAAGAACGAGCTCGTGCTGCCCGTGCGGATGTATCTGCCAAAGTTGCGACACCGGATACGACAAAACTTGACCAAAGCAAATTGGTTAATGATGCCAATGCCATTAAGGCAACGGTTGCAATGTTGGGCAAAGATGGTGTAGAAATTCAGGAAGCCCATGATGGCGAAAAAATTACAGTCATTTTAGATGCTAATCCGTTCCATGCAGAAGGTGGCGGTCAGCTGGGGGATACAGGTATATTAACAGGCCGTGAAGGTAAAGCCGAAGTCACAGATGCCAAAGCCCTTCCAAATGGATTGGTATATTTGATTGCTGTAATTACAGAAGGCGTAATCCATACAGGCGATGTCTTGGATATTGCTGTTGATAAAGAACGAAATTTGGCATTGGCACGAAATCATACGGCAACGCATTTATTACAAGCAGCACTTCGCCGCGTATTGGGAAATCATGTCAATCAGGCTGGCTCGCTGGTTACACCAGACCATTTGCGGTTTGACTTTACCCACTTTTCACCGGTCACAGCTGAAGAATTGGCTGAAGTCGAAGCAATCGTTAATGATGAAATCTTAAAAAATATACCTGTTAACATTGAAGAAATGCCGATTGATGCAGCAAAAGAAAAAGGAGCTATGGCTCTCTTTGGCGAAAAATACGGCGATGTTGTCCGTGTTGTATCTATCGATGATTTTAGTTGTGAATTATGTGGTGGCTCCCACGTATCTTCTACCGCCGTTATTGGTACATTCCGTATCCTTTCTGAATCTGGTACAGGAACAGGTGTTCGCCGGATTGAAGCCGTAACCGGGGCAGCTGCTTTGAAAAAAGCAAAAGAAGATACAGCTGAATTACAACAGTTGGCCGCTTTATTAAAAACAAAAACGGCTAACTTGCCGGAAAAATTACAGCAAGTCTTAGCACAATGGAAAGATACAGAAAAAGAATTGCAGCAGCTGAAAAAAGAAGCAGCTCTTTCTGATGTGGATAGTATTTTAGCATCTGCTGAAACTATTGCTGATATTCCTGTTATTGCTGCGGCTGCGCAGGCAGATTCTATGGATAGCTTGCGTGATTTAGCAGATACTATTATGGATAAAATTGGGCATGGTGTAGTATTATTGGGAACAGCCAATAGCGATAAAGTAAACTTTGTTTGCAAAGTATCTAAAGACGACACCA